>CATPBF010000101.1 GCA_955652585.1 Candidatus Dormiibacterota bacterium
ATCCTGAGCTCGGTGGCTACTTCGACCACGCCGGGACCGACCAGCTGGGCCGCTTGAGCGACCGGATCAAGCCGCTGGTCGAGAACTCGATCGCCGCCATGGCGATGCTGGAGTTGGACGCGCTCGTCGGTGATCCTGAAGCGCCCTACATGGCTCGCACCCGCCGGGCGCTCGAGTCAGTGGCGGCGTTGCCGCGCCAGTACGGCTTGATGGCGTCCGTGTTCGCGCGCGCCCTCGACCGATTGAGACACACGGTCAAGGTGAGCACCGGCAACGAGGAGCTCGCCCGGGCGGCGCTGCTCGCGCATCCATACGCCGTGATCGAACCCAACGACGATGATCGCGCCGTGGTGTGCGTCGGGACCATATGCTTGGCCCCGGTGTCGACAGCAGCTGCGATCGGCGAGGCGATCCGGGAAGCGCGCCAAGCGCGTGCCTGAGTCCAGGCGCCACTTCTCCAGGCGCGTCAACAAAGCCCTCGACGACCCCAAGCTGCAGGGCGCCCTCGTACACGCGATGACCGGCCTGCGCAGCCGGCGCGACGCGGCTTTTGCGAATTTCGATTTCGCCGCCGGCCGGGCCGACTTGAAGCAACGCCGCCGGGCCAACCTCGAAAGGCTGCCGGAGTTGGTGGAGCGCTTCACGGAAAGGCTCGAGGCAGTGGGCGGCAAGGTCCATTTCGCCAAAGACGCGGCCGAGGCACGAGAGATCATCGGGCAGATCTGCTGGAACGCCGCCGGCGGGCAGCAGCGTCCGGTGGTGACCAAGGTCAAGTCGATGGCCGGCGAAGAGATCGAGCTCAACCCGTATCTCGAGTCGCTGGGCATGGAGGTCGTCGAGACGGACCTCGGTGAGCGGATGGTGCAGCTCACGCACACGCATCCCTCCCACATCATCGCGCCCGCGATCCACCTGACGAAAGAGGATGCGGCGCGCGTCTTCGGGACGGAGCCGACGGTGGAGGCGATCCAGGCCCACGCTCGCGCCTCGCTGCGGCAGAAGTTCATCAGCGCCGCGGTCGGCATCAGCGGCGCCAACCTGGCGATCGCGGAGACGGGCACCATCATGCTTGTCACCAACGAGGGCAACGCGGACCTCACCACCACTCTGCCCCCGGTCCACATCGCTCTCTTCGGGATCGACAAGATCGTGGCCTCGCTCGACGATGCGGTCGCGGTGCTGCGCATGCTGCCGCGCAGCGGCACCGGCCAGATCATGACCAGCTACGTGAATTGGATCACCGGCCCGTCGCGTTCGGCAGACATCGAGCAGTCACTGACGATCGGAGTCCACGGCCCACGCGAGATGCACTGCGTGATCCTGGACAACGGCCGCGAAAAGATGCGCGCGGATCCCATCTTTCAAGACGCCCTTACATGCATCAGGTGCGGCGCGTGCTCGAATGCATGCCCGCCTTTCATGGCTGTAAGCGGCCACCAATTCGGGCATATCTACAACGGTCCGATCGGGCTCGTGCTCACCCCCTTTCATCACGGTCTCGACGAAGCCGATCTACCCAACACCCTATGCACGCAGTGCAATGCGTGCCAGGAGATCTGCCCGGTCGACATCCCGCTGCCGCGCCAGATCCTCGAGCACCGGCGCAAGGGCCGCAAGTCGCTGCGGAAGAGAGCATTGCTCGGCGTCTGGGAGCGGCCTGAGCTGGCCGACCGCCTGCTCCGCGCAGGCGCCCCGTTCAGCGGGCTCGTGCCGGGGACGCCGCGGCTGGCGCGCGTGCCGTACCGGGACGTGGCGCCCGCGGACGGTAGCGGAGCAGGCGAACCGCTCACCATATTTGCCTCCTGCATGGTCGACCGCATGCAGCCGGAATCAGCCGTCGCCCTCCAGCGAATCGCCGAGGCGGCAGGCTATCGGGTTGAGTTTCCCAAGGGTCAATGGTGCTGTGGGCTCATCGCCGCCAACGCGGGCGACTTCAAAGGCGCCAGCGAATTGAATACAAGCCTCGCGGAAAGCCTTCGAGATTCCAAGGGATTGATCGTGACGCCGTCTGCGTCGTGCTTTGGCGCATTCACCATCGATGCGCCGGACTGGGGCGCAGCGGCCAACGACGAACTGCGAAGTCGGTTCCGCGACTCGACGCGATTCGCGCTCGAGCTTCTCGCCCACCGTCCAGAGCTCGTGAAGACCGATCAGATGAGCCTCAAGATCGCCTACCACGACTCCTGCCAGACGCTCCGCCAGCTTGGGCTCAAGAGCGAGCCGCGACAGCTCCTCGACATCGCCGGCTACGAGGTGGTGAACCTTCCCGACATCGCCAACTGCTGCGGGTTCGGCGGCACTTTCAGCCTCGAGTGGCCGCGCGTGGCCGATCGGCTGGCGGAGTGGAAGCTCGATGCGATCGCCAAGACCGGCTGCACCGTGGTCGCTTCGGACAACCCGGGCTGCCTGATGCACATCGCCACCGCCGCACGGCGGCGTGGCACGAACCTACGGGTTGCGCACGTGCTGGAGCTGGTCGCCGAACACCTGGCCTAGCCGTGTAACCCGGCTGGCAGGATCGTGCCCTGGCCTACTCTATGAGGAACTCATGACAGGGCCGGCGCGTTAACACCAGGTATGGGCATCCTCGAGACGATCAACTCCCCCGAAGATCTCCGGCGCTTGGATCCACCGCAGCTGGCGCAGCTCGCAAAAGAGGTGCGCGCGTTCCTGGTCGAACAGACGTCCAAGAGCGGCGGCCACCTCTCCCCCAACCTCGGGGTCGTCGAGCTGACCTTTGCGCTGCATCGTGTTTTCGACAGCCCCAAGGACGCGATTGTGTGGGACACCGGCCATCAGGCCTACGTGCACAAGATCGTCACCGGCCGCGCTCGGGACTTCGCGCGGCTGCGCCAGGCGGGCGGGTTGTCCGGCTACCCATCGCGGTCGGAGTCGGAGCACGATGTGGTCGAGAACAGCCACGCCTCGACCTCGTTGAGCTACGCGCTCGGCATCGCCGAGGCGAGGCTCCGGAAGAAGAAGCCCGGTCACGTGGTGGCGGTGATCGGCGATGGAGCGCTAACCGGAGGCATGGCCTACGAGGCGCTCAACCAGATCGCGCATCTGCAGCCGCCCATCTTGATCATCGTCATCAACGACAACGGCCGCTCGTACGCGCCTACCGTCGGCGGTCTGGCCCGGCACCTGTCACAGCTGCGCATCGATCCCCGCTACGAGCGCATCAAGGTCGAAATCTCTCGCCTCCTGAGCGGCCTGCCGTTGGTCGGCTCGACCGCCGACCAGGCCGCGTATCGCGTGAAAGAGAGCCTGAAGCAGCTTCTGCAGCCATCGACCGTGTTCGAGAGCCTCGGCATCAAGTACGCGGGCGTAGTCGACGGCCATGACGAGGCCGAGCTCGAGGCGGTGTTCGCCCGCGCCAAGAAACTTCGAGAACCGGTGGTCGTGCACGTGGTGACCGAAAAGGGACACGGGTACGGGCCGGCCGTTGAGGACGAGATCGACAAGCTCCACGGAGTCGGCGCCTTCGATCCCTTGACCGGACGCCCACGCTCAACGGACCTCACCTACACCGACGTGTTCGGTGAGGCGCTCATGGACGCGGCGACGCGACGACCAGAGGTGTGCGCGATCACCGCAGCGATGGCGTCGTCGACCGGTCTTCTCAATTTCGCGAAGGAGTTCCCCGACCGCTTCTTCGACGTCGGCATCTGCGAGCAGCACGCGGTCACTTTCGCGGCCGGCCTGGCGATGTCAGGGATGCGTCCGGTCGTATGCATCTACTCCACATTCCTGGCTCGCGCCTTCGACCAGACGATCATGGACGTGGCCCTGCACAAGCTCCCGGTCGTGTTTGTCATCGACCGCGCCGGCGTGACCGGGCCCGACGGCTCATCTCATCACGGCGTGTTCGACCTTTCGTATCTCCGACTCATTCCGAACCTGAAGGTGGCCGCACCCGCCGACGCCACGGAGCTGTGCGCTTTGCTCGAGACCGCGCTTGACTCGGATGGCCCCATCGCCATCCGCTATCCGAAAGGGCCCGTCCCGTCGACGCCGGATCTACCCGTAGAGCCGCTGCCGGTCGGTCGCTGGGAGGAACGTCGCAAAGGTTCCGACGCGGCCATATTCGCAGTCGGTCGCATGGTCGAGGTCGCGACCGAAGCAGCTGAGCGCCTGGCCCTGCAAGGCATCGAGTGCACGGTCGTCAACGCGCGCTGGATCAAGCCCGTCGATCCTCGGATCGTCGATTGGGCCAGGCGCCATCCGATTGTGATGACGGTCGAGGACAACGTCGGCGCCGGAGGTTTCGGAGGCGCGGTGCTTGAAACGCTGGCCCCGTACGGATTGGCCGGCCGGGTGCGCACGCTCGCGCTGCCGGACCAATTCCTGCCTCAGGGCAAGGCCGCGGACATCCTCAGGGACAACGGCCTCGACGCCGCGGGCATCGCGCAGGCAACCTACCGCGCGATCAAAGGCGGCGTCCGCAGCGAAACCGGAAGCAGTTCCTAAACGATATAAGAGGGAACCTGCCGGTTCCCTCTCACGCCGTCCCGCGCCTGCGGCGCGGGGGCCCCAGTAGACGGGCTGCTCTCTTTCCCGCTGATGTGATTAACGAAATAGTTACTCCTGGCGACGCGTGGCGAAATTACGTCAGCGGGATAGACGGCCTGGCGGAGCCAGGCCTACTGGCAACGCGCTTGGGACGCTAGAGTTTTTTGCGGCCGGCGAAACCCTCGCCGACCCGGTGCCAGTGCTCGACCCGCTCCTCGCCCAGCTTCCAGCAGAGCTCTACGAGCTCGCCGTCGCGGTAGGAAGGGAAGTCGATCAAGCCCTCCAGCGGTCCCTTGAGCTGGATGCCCATTCCGTTGAGGCTTGCCACCGCTTTGAGGAGCTCGAGCTCGGCTCCGCCCGCCGCGTCGCGCGCCTGTTGATGCCGATCGCGATCCTCGGCGCTTGCGCCCGCTCGCTTCGACTCGTACTCGGCGATGCGGGCCTGGTCCTCGAGCTCTGGCAGCAGCGCGGACAGCTCCGCGATCTGGGCGACGACCCTACGCACGCGAGGCA
>CATPBF010000102.1 GCA_955652585.1 Candidatus Dormiibacterota bacterium
ACCCAGCTGAAGGCGATCGAGCGCGGTCTGCGGCGAATCAGGCGCGAGCTGGACGCGGGCGAGCTTGCGTTCCGCGAGTCGGACGAGGACATCCACACCGTGGTGGAGCGCCGTTTGACCGAGATCACTCCCGCGGGCGCCGCGCTGCACACCGGCCGCTCCCGCAACGACCAGGTCGCGCTCGACCTGCGCCTTTACTCCCGCGACGCCGCCAGTGAGCTGATCACCACCTTGGCGGAGCTCGTGGACGCGCTCGCGTCCATGGCCGCTCAGCACGCCCGCTGGGTGATGCCGGGCTACACGCACCTGCAGCGCGCACAGCCAATCACCGTCGGACATCACCTCCTCGCGCATGCGGAGCCGCTGCTGCGCGATGCCGAGCGCTTCCGCCACGCGTACCACGCCGCCGACGAAATGCCGCTCGGATCTGGCGCCCTCGCGGGCACGACCTTGCCCCTCCAGCGGGAGGTGGTCGCCAAGGAGTTGGGCTTTCAGCGCCTGACGGCCAACAGCATTGACGCCGTCGCGGATCGTGACTTCGCGCTCGACCTCGTCTACGCGTGCATGGTGACCTCGATCCATCTCAGCCGCCTTGGCGAGGACGTCGTCCTGTGGGCCACCGACGAGTTCGGGTTCGTGCGACTTGCCGACGAGATCGCGACCGGGTCGAGCCTGATGCCGCAGAAGAAGAATCCCGACATCGCCGAGCTCCTGCGCGGCCGCGCCGGCCGTCCGGTCGGCAGCCTCGTGACGCTCGCCACGATCCTGAAGGGCCTGCCGCTCGCCTACGACCGAGACCTCCAGGAGGACAAGCCCGCCGTGTTCGCCGCTGTCGAGAGCGTCCTGGACTCGTTGCGGGCGGCCCGGCTGCTGATCGATCACCTGGAATTCAACCGGGACCGCCTCGCCGCAGCCGCCTCCGACCCCAGCCTGCTGGCGACCGACGCGGCCGAGGCACTGGTCGCATTCGGCACACCCTTTCGGAAGGCCCATGACGAGGTCGGACGCACGGTCCGGGCGGGGAATTTGCAGGCGCCGTGGGACGTCGAGGCCTCCTTGCGGAAGCGGGACCTGGCGGGGGCGCCCAACCCGCGCCGGGTCGCCGCCCGCGCCCAGACCGTTCGCCGCGAAGCCGGCCGGCTTCTGCAATGGGCGAAGACGCATCCACCTCCCCTGCCCACCTGAGTAGAGTTCGGGCTCGGATGCTACTAGCCGTCGACGTCGGCAACACCAACGTCACCCTGGCCCTCTTCGAGGGCGAGCGGCTGGTCGCCGACTGGCGCGTGACCTCGCACCGAGAGCGGACGGCAGACGAAATGGCCGTGGAGCTGCGCCAGCTCTTCAGCCTCCGCGGCTTCGAGCTTGACGTCGTCAGCGGGGTCGTCATCTCCAGCGTCGTGCCCAACCTGAACCCAGCCTTGATCGAGGCCTCCCGCCGCTACCTCAAACATGAGCCGGTCATGGTCGGTCCGGGGGTCAAGACCGGAGTTCGGATCCGGTACGAGAACCCGAAGGACGTCGGCGCCGACCGCATCGCCAACGCGCTGGCCGCGTATACGAAATATGGCGGTCCGGTGGTGGTCATCGACTTCGGCACGGCAGTCACGTACGACGCCATCAACGCCGAGGGCGATTACCTCGGTGGAGCGATCGCCCCGGGCGTCGAGATCTCGCTCGACGCCCTCGTTTCGAATACCGCCATGCTCCGGCGGGTGGAAGCGGTGGCCCCGGATTCTGTGATCGGCCGCAACACCGTCACCTCGATCCAGTCCGGGCTCGTCTGGGGTTTCGTGGCCCAGGTCGAAGGCATGGTCGAGCGCATCGTGGCCGAGCTGGGAGGGACGGCCAAGGTGATCGCGACCGGCGGCCAGGCTGGGCTGGTCGCGGGGCTTACCCACGTAATCCAGGCCACCGACCCCCTCCTGACCCTAGAAGGTTTGCGTTTGATCTACCTGCAAAACGCCGACGGTGCCGGACACTAGTAGCGCCTACTTGAAGACCGCCCAGGCGTTCCACATCTACCTGGCGCCCGGCCTGCAGAACAGCGAGCTCACGGCCGTGCTCGCCGAGCTGGGGCTCCAGGCCCACACGCTCGAAAACGCGGCCACGGTGATCCAGCCGGCGTTGGTCCTGCTCTTCCCAGGGCAACAGGCGCCTGAGGGGCTCGAGGACATGGCGCTCGCGCCGCCCAAGGACGCGTCACACACAGCGCTGCGCGAGCTGTTGCGCGTGGCGATGGAGAACGTGGCGCTGAAGCACGAGGTCAAACAGCTCGAGGAGCAGGCCCACCGGCAGCACCGCCAGTTCGAGGAGCTGAACCGGATCGGCATCGCGCTTTCCGCCGAGCGGGACATCACCAAATTGCAGGAGTTCATTCTCACGACCCTGCGCCAGCTCACCAACGCAGACGGCGCGAGCCTTTGGCGCAAGACGCTGGGCGAGGACGGGTCGCCCCAGCTGTTCCTGGCCTCGAGTCAGAACAGCTCGATCGGCAATACATACCAGGCGTTCACGGTGCCGGTCGACGAGAAGAGCGTGGTCGGCTACACCGTCACCGTCGGCTGGAGTCAGATCTACGACGACGCGTACAACCCGCCGCCCGGCAAGCCGCAGGGAGGCCGGAACTTCGACCAGCAGTTCGGCTACCGGACGAAGTCGATGCTGACTGTGCCCATGCGCAACTACAACAACGAGGTGGTTGGCGCGGTCCAGCTGATCAACGCCAAGCGGCGCTACGAAACCAAGCTCACGGTCGCCAGCGTTCCGACCGAGGTAGTGAGCTTCCGGCCCGAAGATCTCGAGATGATCGAATCCATCGCCAGTCAGGCCGCGGTCGCCCTGGACAACAAGAGCCTGCTCGATTCGATCCAGTCGCTTTTCGACGGCTTCGTTCAAGCAAGCGTCACCGCAATCGAACAACGAGATCCGAGCACGGCAGGTCACTCGGGTCGCGTCGAGTCGCTGACGACCGCCCTCGCCCGCGCGGTGACGGAGATCGGAACCGGCAAGTATCGCGATGTGTACCTGACCGACGACCAGTTCAAGGAGCTCCGCTACGCGTGTCTGCTCCACGACTTCGGCAAGGTCGGCGTGAGGGAACACATCCTCATCAAGGCGAAGAAGCTGATGCCGGGCCAGCTCGAAGTGATCCAGGCCCGTTTCGACTTCGTTGAGCGTTCGGTGCAGCTCAAGTACGCGACCGACAAGCTGGAGGCGATGCGCAGCGGCGCGGGGCCGGACGGCGCCCTTGCGGAGATCGATCGGAAGCTCGAGGAAGACCTACAGCGCCTTCGCATGTGGATCGAGGGCATCGTCGCCGCCAACGAGCCGACGGTGATGCCCGAGGACAAGGCCTCGATGCTGGAGGTGCTCTCGCAGGAGACCTACCACGACATGGCTGGCCGGCCTCATCCGATGCTCGACCCGCAGGAGTTCCGATTCCTCTCCATCAGAAAAGGCACGCTCGACCCGCAGGAGCGCCTCGAGATGGAGGCGCATGTGACTCACAGCTTCCATTTCCTGACCAAGATCCCGTGGACCTCGGTGATGCGGGGCATCCCCGAGATTGCCTACGGGCATCACGAAAAGCTGGACGGGTCCGGCTACCCGCGCGGCCTGACCGGCGACCAGATCCCGCTCCAGGCCAAGATGATGACGATCTCCGACATCTACGACGCGCTCACCGCGCAGGACCGTCCGTACAAGCGCGCGGTGGCGCGAGATGTGGCGCTCGACATCCTCGAAAACGAAGCCGGCGACGGCAAGCTCGACCGAGACCTGCTCGACATTTTCGTCGCCAAGCAGGTCTACCAGGTCACGGCGCCTCGATGAGGGTCAAGTTCTGGGGCACTCGGGGCACGAGGCCGACCCCAGGTAGGAGGACGCTGCGTTATGGCGGAAACACGACCTGCCTCGAGGTCCGCGACAAGGACGACAACCTGATCATCATCGACTCCGGATCGGGCATCGCCGAGCTCGGCGGCGGGTTCGAGCAGTCCGAGCCGGTGCAGGCTCACCTCTTGATCACGCACACCCACCTCGATCACATCCAGGGATTTCCATTCTTCCCGCCCGCGTTCGTGCCGGGAACGCACCTCACGATCGTCGGGCCCGCCGGCTCGGCGAAGTCGCTGCAGGCAGCGTTTGCGGACCAGATGGACCCCGCGTACTTCCCTGTGCGCCTCGACCACATGCCCGCCGAGATGGAGTTCATCGAGAGGAATCCCGGAGAGACATTCGAGGTCGGCGGACTGCGTATCACACCCCACCTTCTGATGCATCCGATCCCGACCTTTGGATACCGGATCGACGAGGGTTCGAAGCGCTTTGCGTTTGCTACCGACAACGAGATTGCTCTGTTCGCAGCCAACGAGAACGGAAGCCTCAAGGACCTGGCCAACTGGTGCCAGGACGCCGACCTGCTCGTTCACGACGCGCAATTCAGTCGCGAGGAATACAAGACGCACGCCGGCTTTGGACACTCGACCTACGAGGAAGCGCTGTCGCTGGCAGAGCAAGCCGGCGTCCAGCAGCTGGCTTTCTTCCATCACGACCCGGCGCACTCCGACAGCGACATCGATGCTCTCATCGAGGAGGCGCTGGGCAATCATCGCCAGTCGGGCGGCACGGACGTCGTCGCGTTTCCGGCGGCCGAGGACAAAGAGCTCACCCTCTAGCTGCCGCTCGCCGTCCCTTAGTCTTCTCGGAACGTGACTGATGCAGACGAGCCAGAGGTAATTCGCGACCGGCGAAAGAAGCTCGAGCGGCTGCGCGCGGCCGGGGCGGACCCATATTCGCGCGGGTTTAAGCCGACCCATTCGACAGCCGAGGCGCGTGCGCTCATCGGTACCAACGAGCGCACTGAGCCGGTTGCGCTGGCCGGCCGGTTGATGGTGAAGCGTCTGATGGGCGGCTCAGCGTTTGCGGACGTGCAGGATCACGCCGGACGCATCCAGCTGTTTGCCAGTCGCGACATTCTTGGCGAGCGTAACTTCGACCTGTTCGCCGACCTCGACGCAGGCGACCTGATCGGCGTTAAGGGTCCAATCTTCCGCACCCGCCGTGGCGAGGTGACACTGGAGATCCAGTCTTTCCAGCTGCTGACGAAATCACTTCGCCCACTGCCCGAGAAATGGCACGGGCTCAAAGATGTCGAGATTCGCTACCGTCAGCGATACGTAGATCTGATCGCCAACCCCGAGGTCCGCGAGGTATTTCGGGCCCGCACAAAGATCATCGCTTCGCTGCGTGCCTTGCTGGATGGGCGTGGGTTCCTCGAGGTCGAGACGCCGGTGCTCCAAGAGGTCCCCGGCGGGGGCCATGCGCGTCCGTTCGTGACGCATCACGAGGCGCTGAACCGCGACCTCTACCTGCGCATCGCGCTGGAGCTGCACCTGAAGCGGCTGCTGGTTGGCGGTTTCGAGCGCGTATACGAGATCGGCCGGGTCTTTCGCAACGAAGGCTTGTCGCCGCGACACAACCCCGAGTTCACGATGTTGGAGTGCTATGAGGCCTACGCGGACTACAGCGATGTCATGAGGCTGGTCGAAGACATGATCGTCGCGTCGACGGCGGCCGCCGGGCGAACATCCCAAATCACCTACCAGGGCGAGGAGGTCAGCCTCGCACCTCCGTTCCGCCGCGCGCGCATGGCCGACCTGGTCCACGAGCACACGGGCAAGCAGGCGGTGGGGAAGGAGCTCAATGACCTCTTCGAGGAGCACGTGCAGTCTCTGCTTCGCGAGCCGACCTTCGTGACGGACTATCCGATCGAGGTCTCTCCCCTGGCAAGGCCCCGCGACGACGACCCGCGATTCGTCGAGCGTTTCGAGCTCGTGATCTTGGGCCGCGAATATGCGAATGCATTCACGGAGCTGACCGATCCCATCGACCAGCGGCAACGCTTCGATGCCCAGGCGGCACAGCGTGCGGCCGGCGATGTGGAGGCACACCCGATGGACGAGGATTTCCTGCGCGCCGTCGAGTACGGCCTGCCGCCGTGCGGCGGACTCGGAGTTGGGATCGACCGGTTGATCATGCTGCTGGCCGACCAGCCGTCCATCCGCGATGTGATCCTGTTTCCGGTCATGAAGGCCGAGTCTTAGAGATGCTGCCTCTCGAGCTGATCCGTAAGGATCCGGACCGGGTGCGTCGCGCAGCCGAGCTGAAGGGCGAGCCGGCGCCGATCGAGGAGATCCTCGCCCTCGACATGGAATGGCGGCGCCACGTGCACGAAGCAGAGACGATTAAAGCCGAGCAGAACCGGCTGTCGAAGGAGTTCGCGAAGAGCCGCGATTCAGACCTCAAGGACAACCTGCGCGAGATGGCCGACCGCAGCAAGGCTGAGCTTGGTGAGGCCGACGCGGTCAAGCGCCAGCTCGACGACCTGCTCCTGCGTGTGCCCAACCTGTTCGACGAGTCGGTGCCCGTGGGCAAAGGTGAGGAGGACAACGTCGTCCTGCGCGATTGGGGATCGAAGGTCCAGCTGGGTTTCGCCGCGCGCACGCATTTCGACCTCGGGGAGGCGCTCGGCATCATGGACTTCGAGCGCGCGGCGCGAGTCGCCGGCTCTAGATTCGCCTTCCTGCTCGGTCAGGGCGCCCGCCTGGAACGCGCCCTGGCTCAGTTCATGCTCGACGTGCATACGCGTGAGCATGGGTACACGGAGGTGTTGCCGCCGCTGCTGGTCAACAGCGCCTCCATGACCGGGACCGCCAACCTGCCCAAGTTCGGGGCGGACGCGTTTCGGGTCGAAGGTCACGACCTGTGGTTGATCCCGACCTCAGAGGTACCGCTCACGAATTTCCATCGTGAGGAGATCCTCGATGCGGACCGTTTGCCCCTGAAGTACACCGCGTACACGCCCTGTTTTCGCTCCGAGGCGGGGGCGGCAGGGAAGGATACACGGGGATTTATCCGCCTGCACCAGTTCTCGAAAGTCGAGATGGTCAAGGTGACCGCTGCGGAGACTTCGATGGAGGAGTTCGAAAAGCTCACGGCCGATGCCGAAGACATCCTTCAGCGGCTGGGCCTGCACTACCAAGTGATGGTGATGTGCACCGGCGACATGGGTTTCGCCCAATACAAGAAGTACGACCTGAATGCATGGTGCCCTGGCCTAGGTCGCTACCTAGAGGTTTCGTCCTGCTCGGTGTTCAACGACTTCCAGGCCATGCGCGCGAACATCCGCTACCGCCCGGCTCGGGGCGCGCCGCCGCGCTTCGTCCACACCATCAACGGCAGCGGGCTGGCGCTGACGCGAACGATCGACGCGATCATCGAGACATACCAGCGCGCGGACGGGACGATAACCGTGCCTGAAGTGCTGCGGCCGTACATGGGCGGCCTCGAAATCATCGGCGCACGCCCCGCCTCCTAGAATCCTTGCTGCCCTCGGAGGGGTGGCCGAGTCCGGTTGATGGCGACAGTCTTGAAAACTGTTATAGGTGCAAGCCTATCCTGGGTTCAAATCCCAGCCCCTCCGCCACCTCGCCTACTTCGACCTTGCGCCCGGCTTGACCAGACCGCTTTCGTAGGCCAGCACTACTGCCTGAACCCTGTCTCGGACCTCGAGCTTCATCAAAAGATTGCCAACGTGGCTCTTGACGGTTGCCTCGCCCAGATGTAATTCGTTCGCGATCTCCGCATTGCTGAGGCCCCGCGCCACGAGCTGGAGCACCTCCGCCTCGCGCGCGGTTAGGGAATCGAGCTGTCGCCCGGCCGCTGGCGAGACTCGGGGTGCGCTCACGAACGCCTCGATCAGACGGCGGGTCACCGAGGGAGCCAGAAGCGCCTCACCACCGGCGACCACGTGAATCGCAGACACCAACTCCTCAGCCGGCGAGTCCTTGAGCAGAAAGCCGCTGGCGCCCGCCTTGAGCGCCTCAAAGATGTACTCGTCAAGGTCGTACGTAGTGAGCATGAGGATCCTGGGTGAGGGACTCGTCGCGGCGACGATGCGGGCGGTGGCTTGTAGGCCGTCCAACCGCGGCATGCGGATGTCCATCAGGACCACATGCGGCCGATGGAGGCGCGCCTTCTCAATCGCTTCAAGGCCGTCTGCCGCCTCCGCTACGACCTCGATTCCGGCTTCGGCTTCTAGGAGCTTCCGGAAGCCGCTGCGCACCAGTGCTTGGTCGTCGGCAAGCAGCACTCGCACGTTCACGGCTACGCACTCTCGAGCGGTAAGGTCGCGGTGACCAAGAAGCCGCCACTTTCTCGGGGCCCCGCGCGCAGTGAGCCTCCCAGCATGGAAACTCGCTCACGCATTCCGACCAAGCCATGGCCGTCGTTCGAGCGCATGCCGTCGGCTGAGCCGCGGCCGTCGTCCACCACTACCAACTCCAGGTGGTCGCCGAAGTAGCGGAGCGTGACCTCCGCATGCGCGCTGCCACCGTGCTTGAGAGTGTTCGTTAGGGTCTCTTGGACGATTCGGTATGCGGACAGCTCGACTCCAGGTGGGAGAGGTACGCGGCTTCCCTCCACGTGAAACGCAACCGGCAGTCCGGCCTCGCGGACTTGCTCGATCAGGCTGTCGAGATCCGACAGCCTCGGCTGCGGCGCGAGTAGGAGTGTGTCGTCGGTCCTGCGGAGCACCCCGAGCATGCGACGCAGCTCGACCAGGGCCTGCCGACCGGTTCGCTCGATCATCTCGAGCACATCTCTGGTCTCGTGCTGCTCCTGGCCGAGCACCTTCCGTTCGGCGGCCGCCTGGACCACCATCACGCTGACCGAGTGCGCGATTACGTCATGGAGCTCGCGAGCGATGCGAGTGCGCTCCAGAGCGACGGCAAGCCGGGCGCGTTCGTCGCGCTCTTGCTCGAGCTGTCGAGCCTGGGCGCGTAGAGAAGTCGTGAGGTCACGGTAGCGCTGCATGCCCTTCCCGATCAACCACGCGACTGTCAGGACGCTCCCAAAAGTCAACTCGTTGCCCGTCTGCTGGCCACGCAGCACATTCCAGATCCACGGGGCGAAGAACAAAACCAGTACGGCAACACCCGCGAGCGTGCGCCAGCCACGTGTGTGCGCCCCGGCGTTGTACGCCAGGATCGGGACGATCAGGACAGGCGAAAACGGAATCTGCACCCCTGGTGGAAAGAACAGGTAGGCCCATGTCTTATAGACGACTACAAGGCTGATCAGGACGACGAGCGGTGCGCGCCTGCGGAGCAACAGGCCGGTGAGAGCCAACACCGAAACCGCCAGGTAAGACAGGCGCTG
>CATPBF010000103.1 GCA_955652585.1 Candidatus Dormiibacterota bacterium
AGCAGCTGCTGCACGAGGTCGACCGACACGTCGACGCTGAAGCGCCCGTATTCGTCCAGCCACGACCGCATCGACCGCCCATCGACCCACTCCATGACGATGAACAGGACCGGACCGTCCTCGTCGAAGTCGTAAACGCGGACGATGCCGGGGTGGTTCAGGGAGGCGACCGTGGCGGCTTCCCGGTGGAACCGTTGGCGAAAGCTGCTGTCGCTGGAGTACTGTTCCGCGAGCACCTTGATCGCCACCGGGATGTCGAGGCGTGGGTGAGTCGAGCGGTACACGACGCCCATGGCGCCTCGTCCGAGCTCGGCTTCGATCGGGTATCGCCCGAGTTGCGTGGTAGTCACTTAGGGCAACCCAGTATGCCGGACGGTACCCCGCAAACTCCCCAATAACGGGCGGCGAGTGGTGGCTGCCGGCTCTAGTCGAAGACGCTCAGCGGCAGGTAGAACGAGACCCCGAAGTTCGGCTGGTCCACGATCTGGCTGATCCGCAAATCGCCGGCGAGGCTGCACAGGATGTAGGCGTCCTCGCGGCTCAGGGAGTGGTCTGCCTGCAGCCAGGAAATGGTGTCGCGGACCGCATTGCGGGCGTTCTCCATGAGGTCGGGTCCGAGCGCACACACCGCGTGGTAGCCGGCGGCATCGCTTCGAGGCTGCAGCGCCTTGGCAGGCGTTTGGAAGTGGTAGCTCCATGGGCGCAATCGGCCGCCTTTCACCACTCCAAACCGGAGTGAGAACGACATCGGACATTCGATTCCCGTAACGCAGACCTCACCGTCTCCCTGCGCTGCATGGCAGTCGCCGGCCGAGAACATGCCGCCGGCCAGGTAGACCGGGAGGTACAGCTTGGTGCCGGCCGTGAGGTGGCGGGTGTCGATGTTGCCGGCGCCCTTGGTCGGGGGCAGCACGTCATGCGCGCCGGGCTCGTCCGTGGCCACGCCCATCGTTCCGCAGAAGGGCGCGATCGGGATGTGAATGTCGTGCCGAAGCTCGGCGGATGTGCGGTCGCCGAGGTCGAAGTAGCGCACGTAGGGATCGGGAAAGTCGGAGGCCAGCAGCCCGAGCCCGGGCAGTAGCGCCGTCCAGCCCCATGAGCCCGGCTGGAGTTCCAGGATCTCGACCTCCAGGGCGTCGCCCGGCTCGGCGCCCTTTACGAAGACAGGGCCCCCGAGCGGGTAGAGGCGATCGAAGTCCAGGCTCGCGAGCTTGGACGCGTCATCGCCCTTTTTCAGCTGACCTGACGTCACCTCCTCGGTGTCGAAGTGGACGACGTCACCTGGGTCGATCTCGACCGCAGGTGGGAGCGAGTTGTCCCACTTGTAGTGGAAAGTGTCACGCCCGATCGAGTGTTCGCGCGCGGTCGCCCGCGCCATTTACTTTCTGACCGCCGGGGCGGCGCTCTCTTTGATCGGGGCCGCGGCTGCGCGCAGCACTTTCTTGTCGAACTTGCCCACCGAGGTCTTGGGCACCTCGTCGATGAAGCGCACCTCATCAGGAAGCCACCACTTCGCGACCTTGTCTCGCAAGAAGTCGATTACTTCCTCCTGGGTGACCTGGCCCTTGAACTCGGGCTTGGGAACCGCAAAAGCGACCGGCCGTTCGTCCCACTTGGGATGGACGAGTCCGATCACCGCGGCCTCCATGATCTTCGGGTGAGCCATGATCGCGTTCTCGAGCTCGACGGATGAGATCCATTCGCCGCCGGACTTGATCACGTCCTTGGTGCGGTCGACGATCTCGATGTAGCCCTCGGGCGTGATCTTCGCGACGTCGCCGGTGCGGAACCAACCGTCTTCGGTGAGCTTGCCGGGGTCGTAGCCGTTGTAGTAGCCGCGCGCGATCCAAGGACCGCGGACCTGGATCTCACCGAAGGCGACGCCATCCCATGGAAGCTCGGCGCCGGTGGCGGGGTCGCAGATACGGATCTCGACCCCGGGTACCACGATGCCCTGAGTCAAGCGGGCGGCCAGCTCGTCCTCGGGTTTGGTGTCTGCGCGCGGACGCGCGACGCTTCCGAGCGGAGACGTCTCTGTCATACCCCATGCGTGCAGCATTCGCAGGCCAAGCGAGTCCATCGCCTGCATGACGGCCTGTGGGATGGCCGAGCCGCCGCAGATCACTGTGTGGACCTTGGGCAGGCGCTTGCCGCTCTCCTTCAAATACGCGACGGTGCCGATCCAGATTGTCGGCACCCCGGCCAGGATGGTGGCGCCCTCCTCCTCAGCCAGGCCGACGACGGATTTGGCGTCGCCCATGAATCGGTCTGGGAAGAGCACTTTGCTCCCCGCCATGCCGCACGCGTAGGGCAGGCCCCAGCTGTTGGCATGGAACATCGGCACGATCGGGAGCACGGTGTCCTTCTCGGTGATCGCGAGGTTGTCCGCCTGGAGCACGCCCATCGTGTGGATGAACTGCGAGCGATGCGAGTAGACGACTCCCTTCGGGTTTCCGGTAGTGCCGGACGTGTAGCACATGGAAGCGGCCATGCGCTCGCTGAGCTTCGGCCACGGATAGTCCTCGCTCTCGGCGGCCAGCAGGGTCTCGTAGTCGAGCATCTCGCCCAATCCGTGGTCCGCCGCGGCGGGGGCTCCGTCGGTCATAAGGACGATCGTCTTGATGCTGGGGATCTTGCCGGCCAGCGGCTTCAGGAGCGGAACCAGCGTCTGGTCTACGAAGAGGACCTTGTCCTCAGCGTCATTGATGATGAATTCGAGGTGCTGCGGAAATAGCCGCAGGTTGAGGGTATGCAGGACGGCGCCCATGCATGGGACCGCGTAGTAGAGCTCGAGGTGGCGGTAGTTGTTCCAGGCCAGCGTGGCCACCCGATCGCCGGGCTTGACCCCGAGCCGTTTGAGCGCACCGGCGAGGCGGTTGACGCGGCGGACCATCTCCCCGTTGGTGATGCGGTGGAGCCCCTGCTCCCGCTTGGTGACCACCTCCTTCTTCGAGTGCAGCCGCTCCATTCGCCAGAGCACGTGCTGCACGGAGAGCTCGTAGTCCTGCATCAAGCCTTCCACGGCCTAACCTCCAGCAAGAGTAGTCGAGGGGTGACGTCTCTAAGAATTGGATGGTAAGCCCGAGCCGGGTAGGATGCACACCGATGCCTTCCTGGGGTCGCGCCGACCTCCATACCCATACGAACGCGAGCGACGGCTGGCCGACGCCTTTGGAGCTGGTCGATCATGCCGCCCGCCGCTCCCGCCTCGATGTGATCGCGGTCACGGATCACGACACGATCGAAGGCGCGCTGCGTGCTGCAGAGCATGCCGCCAGGCGCTCGAGGCTGCAGGTGATCGTCGGCGAGGAGGTGTCGAGTCGCGACGGGCACATCGTCGGCCTCTTCCTCGAGCGCGCCGTGAAGCCGGGTTTGTCGGCAGCCGCCACGGTCCACGCGATTCATGAGCAGGGCGGCATCGCCGTCGCCGCCCACCCCTTCTGGCGCACCCAGCGCCAGCGGCGCACCACGCCGGTGCACGGGGTGGGGTGGCTGGCCGCCGAGCTGGGCTTCGACGCCATCGAGGTCGAGAACGCAACGCCCGGCTTTTACGTCTTCAACCAGCTGGCGCGGCGATTGAATATGGGCCTCGGAGCCGCTGAGACTGGCGGCTCGGACGCGCATATCGTCGACGCCGTCGGCCGCGCCTTCACCGAGTTTCCCGGCAAGACTCCTGCCGCGCTACGCAGGGCGATCGAGATGGGGGAGACCCGAGCCGGACGACGCCGTTACCGAGCGGTGGGCTTGGTGCGTTACGCGGCCTGGGGACTCAACCACCAGCGCTACGTCGTCGCCGTTTAAGCCGCTCTGCTCCGAGGCTTAGGGCCAGCGGCGGCTGCGGCGAAGGAGCAGCCAGAGCCCGAACAAGATCAGTAACGATGGCCACAGGACGTCGCCAGGAACCCAGTTGAGCAACCCGACGTTTTGCAGCAGGAAGTAAACGCCGATGACGACCAGGGCAATTGCCCAGAACGAGCCGCCTCCCCACCAGCCCCAGGGGCCGTACCCGCCCCACGGCCCGTACCAGCCGCCTGAGCGTCCCTGCGCGCGCCAGTAGTCGTGCACCTGGTGGCGCCATGCCCGCCACTCATCGCGAGAGGCAGTTGGTGACGGCTGCGGGGGTGGCCCCGTGGGTGGAGTCGGCGGCGGCTCGCTAGCCACAGACGGATCGTACGCTCCGGTTCTAATTACGATGGGCTTGCGCCCGCTTAGCTCAATGGATAGAGCGCCAGAGAACGTGGTGAAAACTGCGTTTTCACCACGGGACCTCCCCGCGACGATTGGCCGGCGTTTGGTATGGCACGCTGGGTGACGGCCGGGATGAACCCGGCCTGCCGGCAACCCTGGTTCTAATTACGATGGGCTTGCGCCCGCTTAGCTCAATGGATAGAGCGCCTGACTTCGGATCAGGAGGTTGCGAGTTCGAGTCTTGCAGCGGGTACCAGGTCCTCCGCCCGGCGTCGCGGCCTCGCCGTCTTCCTAGAGCATCCCCTCGACCAGGCGATCAAGCCGCTCCGCCTGGCTATGGATGTCGGCCGCCAGCACGCGCACGCCTTCGTCGTAGGCGTGGTCTGCTTCCTTCACCTGCTCGCTCAGCTGCTGGATCCCGGCCAATGCCGTCTTGAAGTCCTGGTTCAGCGTTGAGCGGGCTCTCTCCATCTCGGTGAGCATCTCGAGGAATTCCCTGCGCTCGATGATCATGTTCACCGTGAGCAGGATGGCCAGAGCGGCGGTCATAGACGACATGAACAGATCGATGTCATGCCCCGAGAGGGACGCATAGACATCGCCGGCCGAGGCCAGCAGCAGGGTCATCCACGGCAGGGCGAGCTGCCATAGATCGAGAGGAGCTGGCTGGGTCGCCGCTTTTGGTGGGGCGACTGGATAGACGGCGGCCAGCCCGATCAGCAGGAAGCCCGCAAACCATCCGGTGTCGATGACGTTGCCCACCGCTCCGAACGCGCCCTGGGCGTTGAGGTAGGCGAAGGCGCTGTCGGCGATCGAGTACAAAGCTACGCCGGCGAGGAGGAAGGCCATCCTGCCGGCCTGCTGTCCGCTCGCCCGCCGGATGGCGAGAATGAGGATCGTACCAATCAAAATGTCGCCGACCGGGTAAGCCAGATCAAGGATCTTCGTGCTGCTGCTGGAGAGCCACACCGACTTCAGCCCGAATGCCCACGCAGTCGACGTCAGGGCAATGGCGACGATGACGCCGTCGAACCAGACGCGCCAGTGCGACGACGTCCCCCGCGGGGCGCTCCAGAATGCTCGTATACCCAGAAAGGCGAAGGGAACCGCGGAGAGGAATCCAACGTCAGCCAGCGATGGATACGGCGTGGGGATCTTCAGGCCGACCTCGAAGTAGGACCACGCGATCTCGCCTGCCGCCCACAGTCCGGTCGAGACGCACATCAGGGCCCAGGCCAACCTGTCTCTGCCCATAGAGCGCATCGACGCCCATGCACATGCAGCGGAGGCGAGCGCCGCTGCTACCGCCTCGCCGATGTCGTCCACCGCCGTGACTCCTCGCGGGCCGAGGATCACGAAGCGGATGTCGAGGGCATATACGATCGACACGATCGTCACTGTCGCCACGGCGATGGCGAAGGTCATGTGCCGGCGGTCCCTCGACGCCCACGTGCTCATTTGACGAACAAAAGTTAAGCAGCCCGTAAGTTGGATTCATCCCGCTTATCGATTGCCGTCGCGATGGCGGAGGAATAATCGTCCCGCTAGAATCAACCGGACCTGCGACCCGACACGTACAGGTCGGGGAGCGGCGCAGCCGGGCGGCTGGCGGAACTGGTAGACGCGCACGTTTGAGGGGCGTGTGAGGTAACTCATCCGGGTTCGAGTCCCGGGTCGCCCACCACCCACCACCAAGTCACCTGGAGGGCACAGGAATGGTCAAGCTAGTAGTCGCCTACCGGCAGCCTACCGACGTCGGAGAGTTCGAGCGCCGGTACAAGAACGAGCACGTGGCGATGGCCCGCCGCATCCCGCACATGTCGCGGATCGAGTTCGGAAAAGTCGCCGGCATGATGGATGGATCAAAGGCGCCGTACCACCGAATCGCCGAGCTGTACTTCGCGAATGACGAGGCGATGGGTAAAGGCGCCGCCAGCGCCGAGGGCCAAGCCGCCGTCGGCCATGCGGCCGAGATTGCGTCGGGAGGCCTGGACGCCATGGTCGTCCACATCGAGGACTAGCGCCGATCTACGCCCGACACGCTCGCTTAATCCACGCCCACGCTAGCGCTTGCCCTCACACTTAACTGCGTGAGGGAGGAGGCTAAAGAGCTCGACCCAGCGACCGAGTTCCGGCAGCTTTACGACCAGCAGTACCTCTCCGTGTACCGCTCGATACGCGGTGTCGTCCTGGAGCCGGCCGCGGCGGAAGACCTGACCCAAGAGACCTTCGTGCGCGCCTACCGGGCCCGCCACCGTTACACCCCGACGGCTCCCCCGGGGGCTTGGCTTCGCCGAATCGGGATCAACCTGGCCATCTCGTATCTGCGCCGCCAGAAGCTGGCGCGGGTGCTGCCGGCCCGGCTGTATACGCCGCCCGATCGGCGGGACTACGATCGCGCCGAGGCCCGGGACGTCGTCACCAAAGCGCTGGCCACCCTAAGCCCGAAGCTCAGAGCCGCGATCGTGCTCCACTACTACGACGGGCTGACCCGGGAGGAGATCGCGGCCGTGCTCGGCGTGCCGGCCGGGACGGTGGCTTCCAGGATCGCCAAAGCGGTCGCGATCATGCGGAAATCATTAGGGAGCGACCAAGACCTGGGACCGGAGCGTTCGAATAGTGAAGGTGCCCTACGTGGACGATAAACCCACACAGGGAGGGTTTGGTACACCCTCAGACGACGACCTTGGCCGGATGATCCGGAACACGGTCGAATCGTGGAGGCCGCGGCGCGGCCCGGACTGGTCCGGCGTCCTCATCCGGATCGCCAACTCGGGTCCGCCGGCGTGGCTTCTGTACACCGCCGCGAGCGCGGCCCTGGTCGTGATCCTGCTCGCGGCCTTCCTGGTCGGCTCGGCGCTCCAGATCGGCGCCCTCGGGCCGCAGCCCGTGCCCTCGAACCTGCACTAGGCGTAGAAGGGGACCAAGCCGAGGCTGCGCTCGCGCCCCCGGGCGGTTCCCTGTCCCAGCTCAGGCATCGCATTCTCGATAGCGACGATCACCGCATCCATGTCCACGACCTGACTTACGTCCGTCTCACGCAGCGCGGGGGTCATGGCGGGGAGAATACTCACCCATGGCTGCAGCCGGCTCATTGAACGTTGGGCTCATCGGCCTGGGCACGGTGGGAGGCCAGGTGGCCGAACGTTTGCTCACGTGGCAGGCGCAGCTCGCCCGCAGGGCGGGCATCGAGCTCTGCCTGCGCCGGGTCCTCGTGCGCGACGTCAAGAAGCCGCGTGCCCTGGCGGTTGCGCCCGAGCTGCTCACCGCAGATCCACAGGAGCTGTTGGATGACCCGGCCATCCAGATCCTGGTCGAGGTGGCGGGCGGCGATGAGCCGATGCATTCATACCTCGAGCGGGCGATCCGCTCGGGCAAGCACGTCGTCACCGCCAACAAAGTCGTCATGGCCAAGCACGGGCCGGAGCTGCTGGCCCTCGCCGCGGAGCGGAACGTCGACGTCTACTTCGAAGCGGCGGTGGGAGGCGGAATTCCGCTCATCAGCACCTTCCGCACGGACCTGCAGGCCAATCGCATCGAGCGGGTGTCCGCGGTCATCAACGGCACGACCAACTACGTGCTCGGCCGGATGGCGTCCGCGGGCCTTTCGCTCGGGGACGCGGTGCGCGAGGCCCAGACGGCCGGCTTTGCGGAAGCGGATCCGACCGACGACATCGGTGGATTCGACGCCACCTACAAGCTGGCGATCCTCGGGTCGATCGCCTATGAGATCAAGATTCGCCCAGGCGAGATTTTCCGCGAGGGCATCGAAGGCATCGAGCCGGTCGACTTTCGCTATGCGCGCGAGCTTGGATACGCGATCAAGCTGATCGCCCACACGCAGCGCCATCCGGGCCGCGTCGAAGCGCGCGTGCATCCGGCGATGGTCCCGCTCGACCATCCGCTCGCCCAGGTCGAGGGCGCCAACAACGCCGTGTTCGTCGAAGGCGACCTGGTCGGACAGGTGCTGCTCGTCGGTCAGGGCGCCGGCGGGCGCCCGACGGCCTCAGCGGTGGTCGGCGACCTCATCGATCTCGCGCGATCGATCCGTCGCGGCGTGCAGAGCCGGCCGTCGTTCAGCTTCGACGACCGTATCGGCGTGATCCCGATGGGCGAGGTGAAGACGCGCGCGTACTTCCGCATCCGCGTTGACGACCGGACGGGCGTACTGGCCGCCCTCGGCCAGGTGTTCGCGGAGGAGGGGGTCAGCATCTCGAGCCTCATACAGAAGGACGCGTGGGTGGAAGAGCAAACAGCGGAGCTGGTCGTCACCACCCACCCGGCCCCTGACGCCAGCCTGCAGAAGGCACGCGAACGCATCGGGACGCTTTCACCCGTGCACGCCGTGTCCTCCTTCCTGCGCGTCTTCTGATGTCTCGCGCGCGTCTTACTTAAATGGGGGTCATTGCCCGCTACCGCGAGTACCTTCCGGTCGGGCCGTCCACTCCCGAGGTCGACCTTCACGAGGGCTCGACCCCACTCGTTCCAAGCCGCCACATCGGCCGCGCTCTCGGCCTCGAGCGGCTCTACTTCAAGTACGAAGGGCTGAACCCGACCGGTTCCTTCAAGGATCGCGGCATGGTGGTGGCGGTGGCCAAGGCCGTCGAAGCAGGGCACCGGGTGCTCATGTGCGCCTCGACCGGCAACACGTCAGCCTCGATGGCCGCCTATGCGGCGCGCACCGGGCTTCGCGCCATCGTCGTCGTGCCGTCGGGTGAGATCGCGATGAACAAGCTCTCGCAAGCGCTGATGTACGGCGCCAAGGTCGTAGCGCTCAAGGGCAACTTCGACGCGGCGCTCGATGCTGTGCGCGAGCTGGCGAGCCGCTACCCGGTGGCTTTGATGAACTCGGTCAACCCCAACCGTCTCGAGGGGCAGAAGACCGCAGCCTTCGAGATCGTCGACGCGCTGGGCGACGCGCCGGACTACCTCCTGCTGCCCGTCGGCAATGCCGGCAACATCACCGCGTACTGGAAGGGTTTTCGCGAGTACCACAAAGCCGGCCGTGCGACCCGCTTGCCTCGAATGGTGGGCGCCCAGGCCGAGGGCGCTGCTCCGATTGTCGCCGGCCATCCAATCCCCAACCCGAGGACGGTCGCCTCCGCCATCCGCATCGGCAATCCGGCGTCGTGGGAGGGCGCGACCAGCGCGCGTGACGAGTCCGGCGGACTCATCGCCGCCGTCACCGACACGGAGATCCTGTCGGCACAGATCCGCCTCGCGAACACTGAAGGGTTGTTCGCGGAGCCGGCCTCGGCGGCGCCGCTGGCGCTTCTCATCCGGCTCGTCATGGAAGGCAAGATCGAAAAAGACTCGACCACCGTCGTCGTGCTGACCGGGTCAGGCCTGAAAGATCCGGACGCCGCGCTGAAGAATGTCGAACCGCCGATCGAACTCGATGGTGATGCCCGTACACTCGCTAAGGTTTTGAAGCTGTGATGGAGCCATACGCACCCCACTCTCAGGCTCTCTCCCCGGCGGGGAGAGAGGTTAGAGGTTTGGATTAACTACATTGCGCGTCCGC
>CATPBF010000104.1 GCA_955652585.1 Candidatus Dormiibacterota bacterium
ATCCGCAGCAGCTGGCGGTGCGCCTTCTTGTGCTGCGCGTCCGTTCCGCCCGCCAGCACAATCAACCGGCCTCGCGCGATGAGCCAGCCGACCCACGCGCTCACGGGCCCGTCGATGCCGATGTTGTAGCTCCCAGGGATGTGCTCGCGGTCGTAGTCGCGGCCAGGCCGCACATCAACGACCGCCGCGCCCTCGTCCATCATGCGGGCCACCTCGTCGGCGTCCAGACGCTCCAGCGCTGGTAGCGAATTACCTATCAATGGCGCCCCGCCGCGGTTGATCGCGGACATGTCGCGGTAGTAGGTCGGATATCGGGCCTGGTTCAGGGCTCGGGCGAGAAACGTCATCACATCGCTGGTGAGAAAGAAGGGATTGGTCTGTCGCTCATGTCCCAGCGTTGTCTCATGCCCGCTGCCCCCGCCCGCGGCGCAAAAGGAGCCGGCCCCGTGTGTTGGAAAGACCCGAATGTCATCGGGCAGCGCGCGCAACCGGACCTGCAGCGTGGTCAGTGCTTCGAGCGCCAGGTGCACAGCCAGGTGCGGGCCAAAGAGATCGGTCCGGGCGATGGCGCCGAGCATCACCGCGCCGCCTGAGAAGAGAGCGCGCGGCCGGCCACCTTCGCTGAGCAGGTAGCTCTTGTGTTCGGGCGTGTGGCCTGGGGTGTGGATCGCGCGCACGGTCATCTTGCCGATCTTGAGATCACGGCCCGGATCGAGCTCGTCGATGTTTGCTCCCACTTCCGCTGCCAGCTCGCGCCGCCCCGAAACGAAGTCGTTGTGCAGATGCGTGTCCAGCGAATGGCTGAGCTTGATGTCCAACCTGGAAGAGGCCTGGAGGTAGCGCTCGATGTCGCGGAAGGGGTCGACGACGAAACCTACCCCGCTGTCGGCATCTGCGACGAGGAAGCTGCTGTTTCCCAGCTCGTGAGCTGGGATCGCCTCGACGGTGTACATGGCTACCCGAACGAAATTGGAGCGGTCGTCACTAGCACCCAGATCGTGACCGCTGTGACCACGACCGCGCCGCCGTAAAAGATCAGCTGCACCGGAAACGTACGGGCTGCGGGCACCCCAAGGTCGACCAGGAAGTAGCGCAGCCGGTGCGCGAAGTGGAAGAACGCGAGCGAGATGAGGCCGAGCAGGTAGAGCTTCACGATCGGGTTGCCGAGGATGCCGATCCAGGTGTCGTAGTTCCGATCCACCACATGGACTACGCCCAGCGGCCCAAGGACGCCCTGAACCAGGATGTGGACCGGGAGCACCAGCGCGGCCAGGCCTCCTCCATTTGCGAAGAGGAACCACCAGATCAAGTGCGAGATCGCCGGTTTGGGCACCTTTGTGCTTTCGTGGTTCATCGCGCAAACCCGATCAGAACCGCCGCGATCACGACCGACGCCACCAGCCAGAGCCCGAACATCGCGCCGACGATCGTCCGCGGTGGCACCGGCTTGCCCATGAACTTGAGGTGGATGATCACGCCGGCGAGGCTGAGGAACGTGATGCTGTGGTACATCGCAAACCCCAGGCAGATGACGCTGAAAACGATGAAGGCCGGGGATGCCGCCGGGTAGTACGCCTTCGGCCCGCTCGCGGCGCGATGGATCTCGGCGAGCAGCCACAACAGCCAGAGCGCCATTGGCACCGCGGTGAACTCTCGAACCATGTACAGGAGGTAGTGGCGCCGGCGGAGCCACCACCCGCGCGGCATCTCCGGTTTGTAGACGCGAGGAGTCGCGCCGGTCGAGGCCTCCGCCTCGTCGCCCTCTGTCATTCCTCGCGATTGCCGTAAGGCAGCACGAAGCGTGTAGTCGTGTCGAGCTTGGTTTGCTGGATGGCCTTGGCCGGATCGACGCCCTTGGGGCATACCACCGAGCATTCGCCGACGAAGCTGCACTCCCAGACACCCTCGGAGTTAGCGAGCACGGGCAGACGATCCTTGAGACCCTGGTCGCGCGAGTCGAGATTGTAGCGTCGCGCGAGCGCGGTTGCCGCCGGGCCGAGGAACTCGTTGTTCAGGCCGTAGACCGGGCAGGCGGCGTAGCAAAGCATGCAGTTGATGCATTCGCTGAACTGGCGGAACTCATCGATCTGATCCATGGTCTGGCGGTGCTCGCCGGCACCGAGCGGGTACTCCTGTTTACGGATGATCCATGGCTTGATGGACTTCAACTTGTGCATGAAGTCCTCCATGTCGATGACGAGGTCGCGAACGATCGGGAAGTTTTGCAACGGTTCGACCGTGATGGAACGCGGCCAGTAATCGCGCATGAAAGCACTGCAGGTGAGCTTGGGAACTCCGTTGACCATCATCCCGCAGCTGCCGCAGATGCCCATGCGGCACGACCACCGATAGCTGAGGCTGCCGTCGACGTGTGCCTTGATGTGGTTGAGCGCGTCCAGGACCACCATGCTGTCGTCCGAGAAGGGGATGTCGTATGACTGCAATCGCGGAACCTTGTCCTTGTCGGGATCAAAGCGCGTGGTCCTGATCGTGATCCGCTTTTCTGCCATCAGTAGGTCCTCGCCTGCGGTTTGAAGTTGGTGATGCGGACGTCGGCGTACTCCAGTCTGGGTTCGGCGCGGTCGGTGCGAAATGCGAGCGTGTGCTTCAGCCACTTCGCATCGTCGCGCTCGGGAAAGTCGCGCCGAGCATGCGCACCACGCGACTCCTCGCGCGCCAGTGCGGAGTAAGCGATGGTCTCCGACACTTCGAGCATGAAATCGAGCTCCAGCGCCGCGGTCAGCTCCGTATTAAAGGTGCGGCTCGAGTCCTCGATCTTGATTTTCTCGAAACGATCGCGGAGAGCGCCCAGCTGCCGAGTCAGCTTCTCGAGGCCCTCGCGGGTCCGGAACACGCCGGCTCCCGCGTCCATGTCGTGCTGCATCTCCTCGCGGATGGTACCGATGCGCTCCTCGCCGCCCTTCTTGTCGAGGAACGAGGACCTGATCCGCCTGGTCTCATCGGCGAGCAGCGCTGTGACCGGGTTCGCGCCGACGGGCCCCACCGAACTCGCGCGTTCGGCCGCCGCGCGACCGGCGGCGGCTCCGAAGACGAGGCATTCGGACAGGGAGTTCGAGCCGAGCCGATTGCCGCCGTTGAGCCCGACGTTGGCGCACTCGCCCGCCGCATAGAGGCCGGCGATCGGCGTCGCGCCGGAGATGTCGGCGTCGACGCCGCCCATCATGTAGTGCATGACCGGCCGCACGGGGATCGGGTCCTTCACGATGTCGATCCCGACGAACTCGCGACCCAGCTCGCGCATGAAGGGCAGCTTGGCATCGATCTTGTCTTCGCCGAGATGGCGGACGTCGAGATGCATGTACTTTCCGTGGGGTCCCTCGAATCCGCGGCCGGCCTCGAACTCGGTGACCATGGCGCGAGAGATGATGTCGCGTGGTCCCAACTCCATCTTGTTGGGTATGTAACGCTTGAGGAACCGCTCCCCGTCCTTGTTGAGCAGGTAACCGCCCTCGCCGCGCACGGCCTCCGTGATGAGGATGCCGGTGAACGGAAGCCCGGTGGGATGGAACTGCACCATCTCCATGTCCTTCAGCCCGACCCCGGCCCTGTAGGCCAGCGCCATGCCGTCCCCCGTGCAGATATTGCCGTTGGTCGTGAACGCGTAGACGCGTCCGAGGCCGCCAGTCGCGAGGATGACCGATTTCGCGGTGATCGCCTGGACCCGCCCGCTTCGCATATCGATCGCCACCACGCCGACGCAGCGCGAGTCCTCGACGAGGAGCTTGGTGGCGAAGGCCTCGTCGTGCCGGTGGATCTGGCTGTATTTGAGGGATGTCTGGAAAACGGTGTGGAGCATGTGGAAGCCGGTCTTGTCGGCCGCGAAGCACGTGCGCCAGGTGGTCATGCCGCCGAAAGGTCGCGCCGAGATCTTGCCGTCGGGGTCGCGGCTCCAGGGACAGCCCCAGTGCTCCATCTGGATGACCTCGATCGGGGCCTCGCGAACGAAAGCCTCGACCACGTCCTGGTCGGCGAGATAGTCCGCGCCTTTGATCGTGTCGAAGGCGTGGTTCTCGTAGCTGTCCTCGGGTCGCAGCGCGGCCGCCGCTCCGCCTTCGGCCGAGACGGTGTGGCTGCGCATCGGGTAGACCTTGGAGACCATCGCAATCTTGAGCCTGGGATTGGCATCGACCGCGGCGATCGCCGCCCTGATGCCGGCCAGCCCCCCGCCGACCACCAGGACGTCGTAGCTCTCAAAATCCATGCCGAAGGTAGATGTTATTCGGTCGCCGGAGTCAACCCTGATGAGCACGCCCTACTGGCCGCGGCCCACTGATGGCTATCCGGGGCTGCTGCCGGAGCGCGCGGACGTGCTCGTCATCGGCGGGGGCATCACGGGCACTAGCCTCATGCATCACCTGCGCGCTCGAGGGATGGACGGCGTGCTCGTCGAGCGAGCTCACATTGCCGCGGGCGCGAGCGGGCGGAATGCCGGTTTCCTTCTCGCCGGTGTGGCCGACAGCTACGCGGAGGCGGTGCTCAGCTACGGACGGGCGAGGGCGCGTGAGATCTGGGGCATGACTCTGCTCAATCACGCCGCGATGATCGAAGCGGTGGCCGGCCAGCCGGTCGGGCATCGCCGTCTGGGCAGCGCGATCCTCGCATCCGGCGAGGAGGAGGCGGAGTCGCTCGCGGAATCCGCGCAGCTGTTGAGTGAGGACGGCTTCCAAGCGACATGGGACGGCCAAACCCTCGTCAATCCGCTGGATGGTGAGGTCGATCCCGCCGCGGTGGTGGGTGCGCTGGCCCGCCAGACACCGCGTGGAGCGATCCGCGAAGGCGTGAACGTGACGGCCATCGAGGCGCATGCGAATGAGGTGTTGGTGCATTCGGACGGCGCGGAATGCCGTGCCGGTTGCGTGATCCTTGCCACCAACGCATACACGCCCCAGCTGCTTCCGCAGGTCGAGATCCAGCCGCGCCGGGCGCAGATGCTAGCGAGTGCGCCCAACCCTGGTCGTCTGTGCGACCACCCCACCTACTCTCATTTCGGCTACCGCTACTGGAGGCAGCTGCCCACCGGTGAGGTCCTCATCGGCGGCTGGCGCGACACCGCCTACGAGGCGGAGGTCGGATACGACCAGCGGCCCACTGATGCGATCCAGGCCCACCTCGATGCGCAGCTGAAGCGAATGGGCGCGGAGGCAAAGGTCACGCATCGGTGGGCCGGGACCATGGGGTTCACGGAATCCGGGCTGCCACTGGTCGGGCCGGTCGACGGTCTACCGAACGTCTACCTGTGCGCGGGGTTCAACGGACACGGCATGGGCTTCGCGTTCATCAGTGCGAAGACGCTGATCGACTCTCTTTAGGTGGCGGCAGCGATCGCGCCAGAAACTCGAGCCAGTTATCGCCCATGATCCCCTCGACCTGAGCTGCGCCAAAGTGGCGGCGCAGAAGACCGGGCAAGGACTTCCTGATCTCGCCAAGGTCGTGGATCGGTCCGTATCGCGAATCGATGCCGCCGTCGAGATCCGTGCCCAGGCCGACGTGCTCAGGGCCTCCGGCGGCCCGCGCGAGGTGGACTGCGTGGCGGACCACGTCGTCCAGGGTTGTCCGGCCCCGCTTGCGCAGATGCGTCGGATAAAAGCTGATGCCGAGGATGCCGCCCCGACGCGCGACCTCGGCCGCGGTCGCGTCGGTGATCTGCCGATCGCCCGGGACGATAGCGCGAGCATTGCTGTGCGAGCAGATGATGGGCCCGCGCCACAAATCGAAAGCATCGGCCACGGCCTGGTCGGCCATGTGGCTGAGGTCGAGGATCACACGCTGTCTCTTCATCGCTTTCAAAAGCTGCACGCCCAGGTCGGTCAGCCCCCCTGGCGCGCCTGTGCCGCCGCTATAGCGAGTGCGGCTCCACGCCGGGCCGATGATCCGCACGCCCATGTCCGTCCACGCGCCGAGCTGCGATGGGGTCTCGATCGGGTCGGCACCTTCCATCAGCAGGACCGCCGCGATCTGTCCCCTCCTCCAGCCGCGCACGTAGCTCTGGAGCTCGCGTGAGTCGCGAATCAGATGCAGGTCGCAGCTCTTGTAGTAGTTGACCTGAGCGACGGCCATGATGTGCGCCTCGTGCGCGTTTTCGTAAACGAAGCGCGTGCGCATCGCGCGCCGCGCGCGAGCCGGCGCCGTGTACAGCGTCGCGCAGATCAGGCCAACGCCGGCGGAGGTGAGCGCCGGGCGGCTGATCACGTACCCGGGAGCCGGCGGGGCCAGGAAGCCGCGACCATCGGAGGTCGCGTTCCAGGCGATATCGAGATGCGCGTCGACGATCATCGGGCGGCTACAAGCACCGCACGTCCAGCGGCCTCGACCGGAGCCTCTCCTTCGAGCAGCGCCACACAGAAGGTCGCGGCGAGGGCGTCCGGATCCTGCTCCGCGGCGGGTCCAAGCAGGCGCCGCCCGTGCACGCTGCAGCCGCCCGCGGCAAGCCTGGTCACGGCTATTGGGGCGATGCCCTCCAACGGCACGCCCAGCTCGGCTCCAGCTTCCTCGCCGGCGAAGAGGACGTCCGGGTGGATCTCGGCGAGCTCGTAAGCGGCCTGAGGTCCCCTGGTGCGGATCCAGGCCGCGTCTCCCAGCTCCAGGGCGAGGACGGCGCCCTGGCGCCGGGCCGCTTCCACAGTGGCGCGGAATTCAGCCCTTCTGGACGGCTCGAGCAGCAGGCTCGCCCGCAGGTAGATCAGGACGGCCCCAGACCAGCCTCCGCGCGTGGTGGGGGCGGCGATGGTGGCCTGCCGGCCTAGGCGACCAACCCACTCGCAGAACCCGGCCTCCTCCCCCAGGGCGGCGAACATCGCGTCGAGAATAACTTGACTCGAATCCCTGTATAAGGTGACAATGAAGCCCTTCACTATGAACCGAGACACCATGAACCTCCCCACCCCCCAAGCCCCGCTCGACATGCATGCCGTCCACGAGGTCGGCCGGGACGAGGCCGGACGCCTGTACAGCATCCGCATGCGGGAGCTGTTTGCTCCCCTTCACGTCGACATGGCCGCCGTCGAAGCTCTTGCTGCCCTGAAGATCGCCGGCCACTCGCTGGGCATGCTGATGGAACGGTGGGCAGAGCAACACGGCCTCAGCCAAGGCCGTATGGGCGTGTTGTTCCGGCTCCTACGCTGCGGCGACACCACTCTGGGTAACCTGGCGGAGGACCTTGGGTCGACTCCCCGCAACATCACCGGGCTCGTCGATCACCTCGAAAGAGACGGTCTTGTCGAACGCATCCCCGACCCGGCCGACCGCCGGTCGGTCCGGGCGCGGTTGACAGATGCCGGGCGTGTGCGCATCGAAGCGATCTGGAGAGAAGGCATCGATCACCAGTTCGAGATGGTCGAAGGGTTCAGCAAAGACGACCTGGCGCAGCTCCGACATCTGTGCCTGCAGCTGGTCGAGAACGCCAGGAAGGAGCTCGCAAAGTGATAACTCAGGGACTGTCCCGCAGGCGCGTGATCCTTGCCACCGCCGGCACGATGCTGGCCCTGCTGCTGGCCGCCCTCGACCAGACCATCGTCGGCACCGCCATCCCCCGCATCGTCGCCGACCTCAACGGGCTCGATCGCCTGGCCTGGGTGACAACGGCATACCTCGTCACGTCGACCACCATGACCCCGATCGCGGGCAAGCTGGGCGACCTGTTCGGCCGCAAGCCGTTCTTGCTCGCGGGCATGATCGGCTTCGTCGCCGCGTCGGTGGTGTGCGGGCTGTCGCAGGACATGACGCAGCTGATCGTGTTCCGAGGCATCCAGGGCATCTTCGGCGGCGTGCTGTTCGCCACTGTCTTCACAGTCATTGGCGACCTCTTTCCGCCCGAGAATCGCGGCCGCGTACAGGGCCTGTTCGGCGGCGTGTTCGGCCTCGCCGCCATCATCGGCCCCACCGCGGGTGGCTTCATCACCGACCACTTCGGCTGGCGGTGGGTCTTCGAGGTCAACATCCCGGTCGGCATCGTGGCCGTGGCGGTTGTGCTGGCGGGCCTTCCTTACGTCCGCTCGAAGGCGTCGTGGCGCGACATCGACTATTGGGGCGCGTTCACGCTCGCAGCCGGGGTGGTTCCACTCCTGATCGCGCTGTCCATCACCCGCGACCACGCCTGGACCTCACCAGAGGTCGTGGGCCTGCTCGCCCTCGCCGCGGTGATGTTGGCAGCGTTCGTGTTCGTCGAGGCGCGCGTCGCGCAGCCGATCGTGCCGCTCGAGCTGTTCAAGAACCCGACGTTCACGGTGTCGATGATCGTGGGCTTCCTCACCGCGTTCGGCATGTTCGGCTCGATCCTGTTCACGCCACTGGTCTTCCAGGGCGTGCTTGGAATCAGCGCCACCAACTCTGGGGCGCTCATCACGCCGATGATGTTTGGCCTGCTCGCTGCGAGCACGCTCACCGGCTTCGTGATGCGCCGGATCAAGTACTACCGATTCCTCGGCACATTGGGCGTGGCGGTGATGATCGTCGGCATGTATCTGCTTTCGGTGATCACGCCTTCCACCCAGGAATGGCGCGTCGTGGCGGCCCTGATCGTGGTCGGGCTCGGCCTCGGCACCACCTTCCCGCTGTACCTGACCGCTGTCCAGGTCGCCCTCCCGCGCAAGCACCTGGGCGTGGCGTCGAGCCAGATCCAGTTCTGGCGCAACCTGGGCGGCACAGTCGGCAGCTCCATCCTCGGCGCGGTGCTCGCGAACCGGCTGCCAGGCTACCTCGGGACCAGGATCGCGTCCCTGCACCTCCCCGCCCAAGCGCTGCAGCACCTGCCGTCAGGCGGCGCCAACTCCATTCTTCAACCGGGCGCCCTGGCCCAGCTGCCGCCGGCGGTGGCGAACGCCATCCGCTTGGCGCTGGCGGACACGCTGCACGACATCTACTTCTTCGCGGGGCTGGTCCTGATCATCGCTCTGGTCTCGACGGTCTTCCTCAAGGAAGTGCCCCTGACCGGGGCCCCGAGCCGGTCGGGATTCGCCGACCCGGTGCCCGAGGACGAGGCCGCCGACGCGCGCGCGGCCGTACCCGCCTAGGAAAGCGCTCTCTCCAAATTCTCGGCAAGCGCGCTAAAATCGCCCCGCAACGCTAGAGGGGGGTAGACCGGTCAATTTCGCCCGGGCCTCTGAGCGACTATCTAGGGGAGGCCAGACGGTGAGTTTCTCGGACAGGACGTTGCAGTGCCGCGACTGCGGGCGCGATTTCATCTTCACGGCGGGGGAGCAGGAGTTCTACCAGACGCGCGGGCTTCAGAACGAGCCGCGGCGGTGTCCAGAATGCCGGGCGGCGCGCCGCTCGACAGAGGGCAACGGCCGAGCCCGCGTCATGCACGACGTGATTTGCTCCAACTGCGGGAAGCAAACCCAGGTGCCGTTCGTGCCTACGGGGGCGCGGCCGGTCTACTGCCTGGACTGCTTCCAGACCGTGGGGCGGCGCTAGCCGACTCCGACTCGAATCGCGATGCGGCCGGGTTCTCCCGGCCGCTTTTTTTGCTAGGCGAGCCCGATTGGGCGCGACACTAGGCGAGAGCGATTGGGCGCACGGGGGAACCCGTGGCGCCGCGCATCTTTAGCGGCAGGCAGATGAACGCGAACTCGTGCGTGCGCGCCTCCGCGAGCTCCTCGAGGTTGAGGTTCTCGATGATCGGGATGCCCGCTCGCACCAGCAGGAGCATGTGGCCGGGGAGCGTGACGCCAAGCTCGGGGTCAGGTGGGCCGATCACGTCCCAGGCGATGTTATCCGCGCCGACGGCGCGCACCTCCCGCTCCACCAGCCAGCGCGAGCCGCCCGCGCTCACGCCGGCCGCGTGCAGGTACTGCGGCGCATCGGACCAGAGGGCTCCATACCCGGTGCGCACCAGCACGACGTCACCCGCTTGCACCTCCACCCCGCCGATACTCGCCGCCTGTTCAAGCTCCTGTCGGGTGATGGAGTGATCGGCCGGTAGGCGCTGGGCGCCGGCGACGTCGAGCAGGACGCCGCGGCTCACCAGCGGTTCGAGAGTTTCGACGCCGTGGACGCGAAAGCCGGCCGACGTCTGGACCCCCGAGTCTACATGCACGCCGCCATGCAGGATCATGTTCTCGGCCTGGTGAGCGAGGGCGTCGATGTGCGTGCCCGAGTGTTCGGGCATCACGACCAGGCCGGATGCGCTCGTCCTCGCTTCGGGGGCGCCCCGCGCGTGGTGTCGGTGCAGAAAGTAGTTGAAGCCTGGAGCGTGGGCCGGATGCGAAGGCGCGCCGGCGAAGCGAGGCTGCTCCAGATCGAAGACCCGCGCGGATCCGAGCGCCTCGATGAGGCTGGGCACTACTCGCGGTAGCGGTAGACGATGCGGCCGCGTGTCAGGTCGTAAGGCGACAGCTCGACGCGGATCCGGTCTCCCGGAGTGATGCGAATGAAGTACCGGCGCATCCTACCGGCCGCATAGGCGATGAGCTTGTGGCCGCCCTCGAGCTCGACCTCGAACATCGCATTGGGCAACGCCTGGGCGACAACCGCATCCATAACGACCGCCTGCTCTTTCTGGCCGCCGTCGTCCTTCTCCGGCTTGCGCGCCTTTTCGGGTCGCCTTGGACCCCTGCGCTGACTCTTGAACTTTCCCAAGACGCGTGCAGTCTACGTGGAGCCGACTGTCGCGGCCAGCCGGGCCTCGATCGCTTCGGCCACGTCGGCCGGCACGCGATCCACCATCGCCAGCCTTCGCAGAGTCTCCACCCAGCGCACGCCCTTCTCGCGCACCACCTCAGCCATGAGCCTGCAGCCGCCGTCCATGTCACCGGCCATGGCCAGGTCGAGCCCGGTCCAGAAGCGGATCTCGACCATCTCCGGCGCGATCCGGATCGCCTCCTCGGATTTGGCGTTGGCCGCCGCCCTGTCGCCGGCCTCTGATAGGCGGTCCGCCTCCGAAAGGGCCATGTAGGCCCGCCTGATGCGGAGCAGCCGCCGCAGCTCGGGGAGCGGCTCAGGGGCGTCCTCGACGCGCAGGTCGATGATCCGGTCTTGCCAGAAGCGTCCGGTGGGCGAGCCGGTCACGACCAGCATCGCCGCCGACTGCTTGCCGCGGATGTCTCCGCCTTCGGCCTCGGCCGCCTCGAGGGCTGCCATCATCCGCTCCGCCAGCGGGGCGTCGGTGGACGTGAACGCGTGCGCCATCGCCGCCCAGACCGTGTCCTTCTCCATGAGGTTCGCCTGGCAGCTGAAGCCATCGCCGATGTGATGCCCCGCGGCCGGGATGCACTTGGCGCCGGTGTGCCCGGCGACGCTGCCGCTGGCATCGACGATTCCGCACTGGCGCACCTCAGAAAGGGGATCGCCGGCGGTCAGTGCCCTGAGCGCCTGCTCGGCCGTGAGGCCCGCCTGCAGCAGCTCGAGGCCGAGCGGTCCGTAGCTGACGTTGACCCGCGATTGCGTCGCCACCGCGCCCACCCCGGCCTGCGCCCATGGCACGGCGGGGCTCACCTGGAAATAATGCGACTGGACCGCGACGCCGAGCTCGCCCGTCTGCTTGTCACGCGCGACGATCGAGTAGGTCACAGCGACCAATCGTAATCAGTCGACGTATTCGGGCTCGCGCGGCTTGAGCGCGCGCCAGCGCTCGATCCAGGTTCCCTGCAGCTCGGGCTGCCTGGGTTCTTTGGCGAGCGCGCGCACTGCCTTCTCCACCCGCGCCGTGAACTCGCGCGAGCCTTCCTTAGCCTCCGGCGTCATCGGCTTACCTATGCGCACGCGTACAGGTCCGGGGAGAGGCAGTGTCTGTCCCTTGGGCATGATGCGGTGCGCCCCGCGGATGTGGAGAGGCACCACCGGCG
>CATPBF010000105.1 GCA_955652585.1 Candidatus Dormiibacterota bacterium
GTGCAGGCGCAGATCCTCGAGCTGCTGAAGGAGCTCAATCGCGAACTTGGTACGGCCATCATCCTGATCAGCCACAACGTGGCGGTGATCTCGAGTCTTTGCACCCGGGTGATGGTGATGTACGCGGGCCGCGTCGTCGAGTCGGGGCCGACCCGGCAGGTGTTCGATCACCCGGAACACCCCTACACGTGGTCGCTGCTGCGCTCGGTGCCGCGCGTCGATGAGCGCCGGCACGAACGGCTCATAAGCATCCAGGGCATGCCGCCCGACCTCTCCCGGCTGCCGACGGGCTGCACGTTCCACCCTCGCTGTCAGTTCAAGGTCGAGCGCTGCTTGCGGGAGGAGCCGCCGCTGGTGGAGGTCGCCGCCGACCAGGAGGCGCGCTGCTGGGTGCTCATGAGCAACGTCTCGAAAGAGTCGCTAGCAGCTAGGACGTGAAACAGCAGCTCGGTATTGTCCGCACGGATCGGGTCGGACCGCTCGTCTCGGTCAAGGATGTTTTCAAGCATTTCCCGACCGGTGGCGGGTTCGGCCGCGGAAACGTGGTCAGGGCTGTGGACGGCGTGACCTTCGACATCGCAGCAGGCGAGACGCTCGGCCTGGTGGGCGAGTCCGGATGCGGGAAGTCCACCCTGGGCCGCGTGATCATGCAGCTTCAGCCGGCCACGTCGGGCTCGATCAAGTTCGAGGATCGCGAGCTGACCAAGATGCGGGGCAACGAGCTGCGCCAGGTGCGTCAGCGGATGCAGATCATCTTCCAGGACCCGTATGCCTCGCTCAACCCCAGGATGACCATCGGCGACATCGTCGCCGAGCCGCTGAAGAACTTCAGCCTGGGCAACAAGCGCGAGCGCGAGAAGCGCGTGCAGGAGGTCATGAAGGTCTGCGGGCTCAACCCCAACTTCACGAACCGATATCCGCACGAGTTCTCGGGCGGGCAGCGGCAGCGCATCGGGATCGCTCGCGCCCTGGTCTTGACCCCAAGCCTGATCGTTGCTGACGAGCCAATCTCGGCGCTGGACGTGTCAATTCAAGCCCAGATCGTGAACCTGCTCGAGGATCTGCAAAACGAGTACAAGCTCACGTACTTGTTCATCGCCCACGACCTCTCCGTGGTGCGACACGTGAGCGACCGCGTGGCGGTGATGTACCTGGGCAAGATCGTGGAGGTCGCGACCAGTCGAGAGGTGTACGACAACCCGCTCCATCCTTATACCAAGGTCCTGCTGAGCTCGATCCCTTACACGGACCCCGAGCTCGAGGCGCGCCGCAAGCCGATCCTGCTCAAGGGCGAGATCCCGTCGCCTATCAACCCGCCCAAGGGCTGCCGCTTTCACACTCGCTGCCCGATCGCGCAGTTTCCGATCTGCGGCGAGGTCGAGCCGCCGCTCGAAAAGAAAGCCGACGGGCACGTCGCGGCGTGCCACTTCCCAGGGAAGCTGTAGGGAGTCGCGCCCCTCTCGTTCAAAGGGGGGTACTCCCCCCTTTAGGCGCCGGGCCTGGCGAAGCCAGCTCCCGGCGCACCCCCCCTGCTAACCCTCTCCCCATCGGGGAGAGGGGACCCTAGTGCTTCAGGATTCTCGCCAGCTTCCAGTCGAAGTCGTAGAGCGCGTTGCCGCCGACGCCCTTCACATACGGATGAGCGAGGTACTGCTGCTCGCCGTACACAAGTGCACCGAGGATCGAATCGTTGACGAGCATGTTGCCGGCGGTCTGGTAATCGAGCAGTGCGATCGGCAGCGGCTTGGAGCCGGCACCAGCCACGAGCGTGTCGAACGCCGGGTTTGAGTAGCAGGCTCCGTTCGAGGGCGAGTTTTTCAGGAACAGGTAGTCGAACCAATCCTGCGGATGGTTGTAATCCGCGCTCCAGCTCTGCCTGAACGCGCTGTATGCGCAATGGCCGTCGCGGTTGTCGAAGTAGTTTCCACGGTCGACCTCCACGCACGGCACGGTGACGCCAAGATTCTGCTGCCACTGGGCGATGAGGTTGGTGCAAACGGCCTTGTTGAACGGGTTGGTGTCGTACGTGTAGACGAGACCCTTGACCTTGGCTCCGGTCGGATCCCAGGCCTGGTACTCGGCTTTGGCCGCGACGGCGTCGAACTTGGCGCCAGGATCAGTTCCGTCCCCCAGGTAGCCGTCGAGTCCCTTGCTGATGAGCCCGCCGGTGGCCGGCGTGCAACTGGTGCCGGACGAGCAGAGAGCGTCGGCCAGTGCTTTGCGATCGATCGCCGTGCTGAACGCATGGCGCCCGGCCCGGCCCGCATCGATCCCGGCGAACGGCCCCGCCTTGAGGTTGAACCCCATCCAGTATGTGAGGGCGGCCGGAACCAGTTGGAGCTGGGTGCTCAGCTTGGGGTCGGCGGTGTAGCGAACCGCGTCCGCCGGCGCCAGGCCCTGGCGGCCGTATCCGATGAGGCTGTACGCATTGGATTCATACCGGGTGATCTGAGCCTGCTGGTCGGCCAGGACGTCGATGTGAATACGCTGCAAAGCTCCGGTCTTGCCCCCAAACCATGCGGGCACCGGTTCGAAATTCAACCACTGGCCGACGGCACGCGCGGTCATGCGAAATGGCCCGCTGCCGATCAGAGTCTCAGGTTTCGTGAACCAAGCATCTTCTCCCGCGGACGCGATCACTTTGCGATCCACCACCCAGAACGGCCACAGCCCGACGAGCGTCGTCCAGTACGCGGCGCGCTTGGTGAGGGTCGACGTGAAGGTGTACGCGTCAACCTTGACCAGCCCGCTGAGCGTGGTCACGCGGCCATTCGCGACCGCGTTGTAGCCTGCGACCAACGAGAAGAGCCCCCCGAAATCGCCCTGCTTGGCAGCGGCGCGGCTCCAGCTGTAGATGAAGTCGTCCGCAGTGAGCGGATCGCCGTTGGAGAACACCGCGTCGTGGCGGATATGAAAGGTATAGGTGAGCCCATCGGGCGAAAGGTCCGCGGGACCGACCGCGAGGTCGGGGACCTCATGCAGGGACTGGTCGAACTTGTAGAGACCAGAGAACACGTTGCGGAAGATGTCGATGTCGGTGGGGTTCGACATTTGCGCCGGGTCAAGGTCCGCCACGTCCCGCGCGATCGGAAAGCTGAGCGTCTGGTCGGTGGAGAGCACCTCTGCCGGCGGAGACGAGGTCTTTTCGGGCGGGCCGACGACGACCACGAGCAACAGGAGAATCAACGCCACGGCGATGCCGGCGCTCGCAGGTCGGTAATGCTGAAACCCGCGTCGAGAAGGCGTTGCCGGCGCCACCGGCACAGGTGGAGTTGGTTCCACAGGCTCAGGTGCAACCGGTTCCACAGGCTCAGGTGCAACCGGCTCCACAGGCTCAGGTGCAACCGGCTCCAGCGTCTCGGGTGGAGGCGGCTCCACAATCTCGGGTGGAAGCGACTCCACAGTCTCGGGTGGAGGCGGCTCCACAGGGTCAGACAGTGAGGATCACCTTGCCGGTGCTCTTGCCGCCCGCGACCATGGCGAGTGCGCTCGGCGCTTCTGCCAGCGGCATGCGCGCGGAGATCAGCGGCTTGATCTTGCCGGAGGCGTACAGGTCCATCAACGCGCTGGTCGCTGCCGGAAGAAGCTCAGGGGCGCGCTTCGAATAGAGGCCCCAGTGCAGCCCGACCACCGAGTAGTTCTTGACCAGGACGTGGTTGGCCGCAGCCTGCGGGATGCGGCCGGACGTGAAACCGACGATCACGATCCGGCCCTCGAAGGCGATGCATTTGGTGGACCGGTCGTAGACATCGCCACCGACCGGGTCGAAGATGACGTCCGCGCCGCGACCGCCCGTGATTCCCTTGACCTTTTCTGAGAAATCCTCCGTCTTGTAGTTGATGGCGTAATCGGCGCCGAGCTCCAAGCAGACCGCGGTCTTCTCGTCCGAGCCAGCGGTCGCGATGACCATCGCGCCGGCCGCCTTGCCCACCTGAATCGCGGCGCTCCCGACCCCGCCCGCGCCTGCGTGCACGAGCAGCGCTTCGCCGGATAGCAGCTTGGCTCGGCGGTGCAGGCCGAACCAGGCGGTTTGGAAAATGAGCGTGAAGGCGGCGCCATCCTCGAATGACATCTTGTCAGGCATTCGCTGAACGCTGGCCGGCACGGCATCGGAAATCTCGGCGTAGCCGCCTCGGGTGAGGCCGCCGCTGTCCAGCAGGGCTGTGACGCGATCACCAGGCTCGAAGCCCGCCGACCTTGGCGCGCTCTCGACCACGCCGCTGACCTCGGCGCCGGGCACGAAAGGCAGCTCCGGTTTCACCTGGTACTGGCCCGCCACCATGAGGGCGTCGAAGTAGTTGATCGCGGAGGCGCGAACGGCAATGCGGACCAGTCCATTCGCGGGCGTGCTCTCGTCGACGTCTTCGAATCGCATGGTCTCAGGCCCGCCCAGCTGGCGGACGACCCAGGCTTTCACCGGGGGAAGGCTACATCAGGCGCGGCTTTGAACCGGTGGGAGGGGGCGGGGTACATTCACCTCGGCGCCTGCATCGCGACCAAGCTGTAGATCACCACGTCCTGGATCGCGTGGATGACCCAAGCCCAGAACAGGCCTCGCGTCTCGAGGATGCTCTTCCCCCAGAACCAGCCGGCAAAAGTTGCCGCGGCGGCACCAATGGGCCCGGATGGATTCCCGAACCAGTGACCCACGCCAAACCTAACCGAGGTGAGCCACAGCGATTGTGCCGGTCCAAGCGCGGGACTCAGTCTGGCGAGAAGGACCGCTCGAAATATGAACTCTTCATTGAATGCATTCACTGCTGAGCCCAACAAAACGAGCGGGGCCAAGCCGGCGGCCTTGCGTAGCTGCGCTGGATCGGACCCTCGAGTGAAACCGACGTAGAGTGCAAGAGGCAAGGCGATGACTACGGCCAGAATTGGTCCCAGCCGCGTCCATGGCATCAGGTCGGTGAGCAACGTGGGTTGGCTGATTGCGTGGATGTCGCCGGGGCCAACGAAGACATCGCGTAGTCCAAGGCCCGAGCCGAGCAGGCTGACCGCCAATGCGGCCGTCGGAATGGTCTTGAGCATCTCTGCGGCGATAAAAGCAGTACCTCCCGACATACCCCGCGTCAGTGAGCCCCAGGCGGGGCTCGATTGGACGGCGAATGAGAGCTGGTAGCCGACCTGGGTGGCAAGGAGCGACCATACGAATCCACGCAGCGGCGTGATGGTCGGCCATGCCCAGGTCAGGCCAAGGATCACGGCCAAGCCTCCGATTTGAAAGAACAGCGTCGTCCGGTCAGAGCCGCCGCTCTTGAGTCGGGCGTGCAGGACGATTTCGGGCGTAATGCTGCCCAGAACCAGCGTCGTCAGCCACGCGACCACGAGCAGGATCGGGTCCGTCGCGGCGAGCTTGTGGTCAACCACGCCGGACCTGCACCTTGCGCGCTCGCTCAGCCGTACCTACCGTGCTGGAAGGCTTGCGGCCCACCGTGAGTTGGGGCCGCCGCGACTGTTCTGCGCGCTTTAGCTCTCCGTCGGCCCACGCCACCATCGCCTCAGCGATCTTTCCGCCCAGCACTGCGGTCGCCCGCATATGGACCGCTTCCGGGTTGCCACTGAGCTGAGCCAGAATCAAATCGATCTCCTGGCGCCAGAGCTGATTGCCATCCCTGTATCGCCGCAACAGCTCGACATACGTCTGTGACGGCATGCGATTCGCGAAGAAGACCTTGACCAGATAGTCGCTCCGGAAGTGGGAGCGTTCGGCATCCGGCACTTGCAACCACGCATCGAAGGCGCGCTCGCCCGCCGGAGTCAATGCATAGACCCGCTTGTCCGGAAGTCTCTTCTGGTGCACGTGGGTGCCATGGACATAGCCGAGTGTTTCGAGCCGGTCGAGCTCTCGGTACACCTGGCTCTTGGCGATCGTCCAGAAGTGGGCGATCGTTCGCTCCACGAGCTGGGCCAAGTCATATCGCGATCTGGGCTGGCGTATGAGCAAGCCGAGGATGGCGTAGGAGGTTGTCGGCAGGCGGTTCGGCATTTGGGACCCACTTAGTCTAAAGTGGACTAGTACAGTTTAGACTACATCTTAGTACATGAAGGCGTCACCGAACACCGCCGCAGCTGCCGCAGCGTGGACCGCAGGCCTTCTCGCTGGCTCGGGCCTGCTCGTCATCGTCTGGCGCGAGGCCCTCCATCAGGGCGGAGTGGCATTGCCTCAGCTCGTTGGCGCCGCTGCGGCTGGACTGCTCCTGCTCGGCTCGTATTTGGCTCCCTTGCTACGCCGGCTTCGCCTCTTCTCGGCTGTGCTCCTGGTCCAGACCGCGGGGTTCGCGGCGGTGGAGCTGGTGGCGGGCCTGCCCGCCTATCGCTCCTGGGCGCTGGGGGTGCCGGCAGCCGTCAGCTTCGGCGTCGCCAACTCGGCCAAGCTGGTCCCGGTTGCGCTCGCGGCAGTGCTGCTGGCGGCTGCGAGGAGAACCCGAGACGAGCTATATCTTCGGATCGGCAACCTGCGCGCTCCGGCTGAGATTCCGCTGCCGGTGACCACACGGAGAACGACCTGGCCACGGCTCGGAGTAGTCGTGATCGTATTGGTCGGCGTCTACCTGGTGTTCCACGTGGCTGTGACGCGGCACCCGAGTTCGGCGGCTGTCGCCACCCTGCTCGAATACTCTCCCGTGGTAGTCGCCGCGGCAGCGGTGAATACCTTCTGCGAAGAGTTCCTGTTCCGGAACTCGCTGATCGCGCCTCTGGTACCGGCTGTCGGGAGACCCCAGGCGCTGTGGCTGACGAGCCTCCGCTTCGGGATCGGCCACTTCTACGGCAACCCGTCAGGACTTATCGGCGTGGTTGGAGCGACGCTCTTCGGTTTTGTGCTCGGGCGGAGCATGATCGAGACGGGCGGGTCTGGCTGGGCCTGGATGATTCATTTCGCGGAGGACATCGTCATCTTCGCGCTCATCGCGCTGACTGCTCCAGCCCTCTGGACCCCATAACAGTGCCTGGAGCTGGTCCGGCGTGAAACAGCCTCGTCAGGGGACAATCTGAATCCTGCCGGTGTAGCTCAGCTTGGTTAGAGCAGCGGTCTTTTAAACCGAGGGTCCAGGGTTCGAATCCCTGCACCGGCACCAAATACGTGTGCAAGTTCGGCTGATAGGTCTCAACAGGCCTTCGGCTGATGGGTTACACACCTTCGGTTGATGCGTCACACCTACTTCGGCTGATTTGTCACGCTCCCGCGCATGAGGGAGATGA
>CATPBF010000106.1 GCA_955652585.1 Candidatus Dormiibacterota bacterium
AAGTCGCGGCGGGGACAGATGTCCCCTCCGCGGGCCAACCCCTCTCCTCGGCCACGATGGGAGGCGTCTGGAAAGGTGGCGCGCGTGTTGACGGCCGGAATAAATCCGGCCTAAGGCTCCACTCCGCATTTTTCTGGTAGTTAGGTTTCGACCGAGCGGATCGCGAAGACGCAGTCAAAGGTGCCCGTCACGCACCCGCACTCCACCTCTTCGACGTACCAATCGTTGGCGAGCCCCGCCCAGCGCAGGATCGCCTCTATGGTGGCGACCCACACGTGGCACGACTTCACCGCCTTGATCCGCCCGAGGGCGAACATGTTCGAGAAGTTCACGAGCCAGAACTGAAACTCGTCGACCTGCAGCCACGCATGCGTGTGCTCGCCACGGACGTTGTCCATGGCCTCGCTGAATGACTTGACGATCCCGGCCAGCTTGCGCTGGCGGCCGGGCACCAGGCGCCGCGGACCGCCCATGCCGTGCCTGCCTTCGGCCAACCAGCGCTCGGTCGCCCGCCGGCCCCAAGCGCGCAGCTGGTCCTCGGCCTCGGGTCCGTAGATCGTCTCGAACGCCTCGTTCAGGCGGCCCAGATACTCGACCGGCGTAGCCAGCTGCTCGTCGTTGGGTGGGTCCTGGTCGACGTACTGTGCCAACCCCGCGGTGTAGGCGATCTCCGGCCAGCGCACCCCGGTGACGTCGCGGGCCACGTGGATGAGATTGGCGACGTGCGAGTTGAGGATGAACCGGCCGCGCGCTCGCGCCGGCTTCACACCCATCATCTGCAGCGTCCGAATGGCCGACGAACCGCTCGAAGAACCCGTGCTCGGCGGCGGGGATCCGTGCAGAGGCGGCGGCGCGGAGATCAGCCTCATCGCGGCCGTCTCGGCCGGCTGCGGGTTGGGCGCCTGCTGGAGCGGGGGGCGAGTGACCCCCGCGGCGACCGGCGCGCCCGCGACTGCGCGTCGCTGGGGCAGCCTGGCCATCAGCGCCAGCAGCTCCTTCACGCTCTGCGGTCGCTGAGCTGGATCCTTGGCCAGCACCTTGGCGAGGAGCACATCCAGCTCGTCGGGCAGAAGCGCGTTCAGCTTGGCCGCGGATGGGATGGGCGCGTTGACGGTCGCGTACGCCACCTCCATCCGGTTGGCGCCTATGAAAGGAAGGCGGCCGGTGAGCATCTCGAAAGTGAGCACGCCCATCGCGTAGATGTCGGCCCGGCGGTCGACTTCGTGGCCCATGACCTGCTCGGGCGCCATGTATCCAGGCGTGCCGATGGCAAGGCCGATGGTGGTGAGGTGGGTCGGCTGTCCGGCGCCCCGCGCCAGACCGAAGTCCGCAAGCATTGCTCGTCCGTCGGAGTGGATCAAGACGTTGGTCGGCTTGAGGTCGCGATGGACGATGCCGGCATCGTGCGCGTGCTGCAAGCCGTCCCCGATCTCGCGCAGGTAACGCCAGGCGGTGAGCGTGTCGAGCGGGCCCCGGTTGAGGATGTCGCGCAGGGTGCCGCCACGGATCAGCGGCATGGTCAAGTACGCCATTCCTTCGGTGAGCTCGAAGTCGTAAATGGGCAGGATGTTCGGGTGGTCGAGCTTGGCCAGAGTTTTCGCTTCGGCCTCGAATCGCTTCACGAATCCGTCGTCCTGGAACAGCTCGGGTGACAGCGCTTTCAAGGCGACCTCACGGCCGAGCGGTTGCTGCACGGCGCGGTAAACCACCGCCATGCCACCACCGCCGAGACGCTCGACGATCTCGTAGCTGCCAACCCGGGTCCCGGTGAGGTCCTTCATCTTGTTCGAGCTATGCGCTCGGCTTCGCCGTCAGCCTGGCGACCACCGCGACCAGGTCACCCAACCGGAACGGCTTGCTCAGGACGTCGTCGGCGCCCGCGGCGAGAAAGCGCTCGCGGTCGCTGGCCATCGAATGGGCGCTGGCGATGACTACCCTCATCTCGGGCCGCGCCGCTTTGATCTGCCGCATGGCCTCGAGCCCGTCCATGGCGGGCATCGCGACGTCCATGAGGATGAGGTTCGGGTTCTGCGCCAGAGCGATGTCGACCGCCTGTTGGCCGTCGGCCGCGATCAGCACCGTATAGCCGGCCTTCTCGAGCACCCGGCGGCAGAGGCGCTGAGCAACCTCGTTGTCGTCCGCCACGAGCACAACGGCAGAGTCGTAACCATCAGTGGCCGGTTCAGGCATGGCGGCGCTGTAGCTGCGTCGCGTGCTCCGCTGCAAGTGGGACGGTGAAGTGGAACGCCGAACCATGACCGACCGCGCTTTCGACCCAGATCTTGCCGCCATGCATCTCAACGATCTGCTTAACGATCGTGAGACCCAGGCCGGTCCCGGGTATCGATTGGGCGGCGCCGCTCCGGACGCGCCGGAAGCGCTCAAAGACGTGTTCGATCTCGTCCGCGGGGATGCCCAGGCCGGTATCGGTCACGCTGACGAGCGCAAACCCGCCGTCTGCGCGGGTCGACAGTGTCACGGTCCCGCCGTCAGGGGAGTACTTGACGGCGTTGTTCACCAGGTTGGTCACCACTTGCACGAGCCGGTCGCGATCGCCGCTGACAATTGGGAGGCGAGGATCGAGGTCGGCCTTGAACTCGGCCACGACGGACGACGAGGACGCGGCCCTGGCCATGACGTCGCTCATCACCTCGTTGATGTCGACGTCCGCCAGGCGGATGCTCATCCGGCCGGATTCCATCCGGTCGAGGTCCAGCATGTCTCCGATGAGTCGGTTGACCCTGTCCGCGTCATTGAATATGTAGCCGCCGTAGGCGCGCACCTCGTCTGTCTCGAGGCCGCCGTCTCGAATGAGCTCGCTGAAGCCCTGGATTCCAGTCAGGGCGGTCCTGAACTCGTGGCTGACGATGGAGAGGAACTCGGTCTTGGTGCGGTCCAGCTTCTCAAGGGTGGCGAAGGCGCCGCGCTGGGCGTCGAGGGCTTCGGCCAGCCGGTCCTGGGCCTCGCGGACGGTCGTCACGTCCTCGACCATGACGAGCATGTGCTCGGGGCGGCCGCTCATATCGGGAATCGAGGTCGCGGTCAGCTGAAGCCACAACCAGCGCCCGCCGCCTGTGGCCGCGCGGATCTGGACGCCGCGCTGGTCGGTGATTCCGGCCAGGAGCGGTGCGAGTCGCGCTCGGCCGGCCGCCTGGTCGTAGGCGCGCAGCAAATCGGGCCACGCCTGCGATCTCATCGTGTCGATGTCGTGCTCCAGCATCTGGAGGAGGGCCGGGTTGCCCTCGAGCAGCTCGCCGTCGCCGCTAACGCGCGCGATTCCGATCGGGGAGCGCTCGTAGATCGCGCGATGGTCCGCCTCGCTTCGGCTCAACGCCTGAGCGGTTTGAGCGCGCTGGATGAACTGGCCGATCTCAACCCCGATGGTCGACAGCATGGAGACGAGGTCGGGCTCCGTATGCCGGACCTCGCGCGCCAGCAGCTCGATGACGCCGATCGTCAGTCCACCGCCGATGACAGGAAACGCGATGGTGGCGCGCAAGCCCGCACCACGCTCGGCACCCGCCTGCTCGTAGTCGTTCGCCGCCAGGTCATCGAGCCGCGCGGCGACGCCCGACTGCCAGACCCTGCCGACCAGGCCGCCGCCTACCTGGATGGAAAGGTTTCTGACCGGGTCGTCGAGGTCGATCTTCGGCCCCTCCCGATGCCATGAGCTCTGCAGACTCAAGGACCGGCGCTCGTCGTCCGCGCCCCAGTACTGCGCGAGGTCCCAATCAAGGTCTATGCACAGGATGCGGAGCAGCGCCGGCGCGGCTTGCTCCCAACTGCTGGCGCTGACGATCACCTGGCGGATCCCGACCACCGCGTCGCGCATGGCGTCGAGTCGCTTGCGGGCGGAGATGTCGGTCTCCTGCACGAGCAGCAGCGGCGACCCGGTGCCGTGATCGCTGATCGCGGCCATCGCGAGCGCGATCGGGGACCGGCTGCCGTCAGGTCGGGCCTGCAGGACCTCGCTCTCCCACCGCACGATCTCGCGACGGCCCAGCTGGCCAAGCGCGTCATCGACAGCGCGCCGGTCGGCCT
>CATPBF010000107.1 GCA_955652585.1 Candidatus Dormiibacterota bacterium
ACCTGCACGGTCACCGTGACGTTCGACGGCAACGCGACCTACAACCTGGCGGGGCCCTGGACCGCGACGCTGACACTGGACGCCGGCCGGTTCACGGCGGACCTGGCCTCGAACTGCTGGGCGAGCAAGGCCTAAAACCTTCTTCACGCCCCCTCTCCCTGACCCTCCCCCCAAATGGGGAGGGGAATTTGCAACCAAATACACGGCTGCCGCATCAAACAGGCAGAAGCGTGTCCCCACGCTCCGAAGGAAAGAATCATGCGACGCACCATCCCGACCCTGGCTCTGATGTTGATTTGCGCTTGCGGCGCCGCCAACGGCGCGAACGGAACGCCCGCTCAGGCGACGGCGAGCCCGGTCGCGCTCAACTGCACCGCCTCGGGCGCCGCCTCGGCTTTGTGGCCGGCCGCGCCATCCGCTTCAGCCACGACGCCCGCCATCGTTTCCGCGGTGGCCGATGGAGACACGCTGAAACTCACCTTTGCCTCAGGGACGCCGCAGTTCGAGGTTGCCCCGGTTGGCAGCGCCCACTTCACCGTGGATCCCAGCGGCCGGCCGGTCGATCTCGCCGGCACCTCGGGAGTCCGCATCGTACTCCGCGGCTTTCGCGGTGATGTGAGCAACTACAACGGCGCAGCGCGCTTCACTTCATCGGGCCCGATCCTGCTGGAAACGGGAGCGATCGGAGACTTCGAGGGCGTGGTCAGCTTCGGCGCCGGTGTGAGTCGACCGGCTTGTGCAAACGTGACCGCGAGTTTATCCACGCTCACCTTCCACTTCATCGCCAGCGGCACCTAGGCGCAGCCCCGAGGCATCAGGAAGCAACATGATGAGCGCAGTGATGGAGCAGCGGCCATCTGCCATCCAGCGCGCCACCGAGGGTGACGCGGACTCCTTCGCGATGCTCATCGACCCGCTGCTCAATCCCGCGTACAGGCTCGCAGCCGTGATGCTCTCGGACCGCATGGCGGCCGAGGATGCGGTTCAAGAGGCATCGGTGAAGGCGTGGCGCAACCTGCGCCAGCTTCGCGGTGACGAGAGCTCGCTGCGAGCGTGGTTTCTGTCCATCGTCGCCAACGAGTGCCGCATGACGCGGCGCCGGCGCTGGTGGTCGGTGGTGAAGTCTGCGGACGTCGAATCCGACCGGCGGACCGATGGGCCCAGTCAGGAGGCATTGACCGACCTCAGGCGTGCCATCGCTCGCCTCAGTCCTGACGAGCGCCTGCCGCTGGTCCTCTACTTCTACCTCGACCTGCCCTTGGACGAGGTCGCGCGCACGCTGCGCGTGTCGCCGTCCGCCGCCAAGTCGCGAATCTATCGCGCCGCGCGCCGGCTTCGCTCCGACCTGACCCTCGAGGAGGTGTCCTGACATGAGCCAGAATTTCCGCCGCGACCTGAACAAAGAGTTCGACGCCATCAGCGGGACGCCCAGCCCGGCGCTGTCCGCACGCGTGCGCTCGGCTCTGGAGCAGGACAGGCCGGCACGGACCGGTCCGTTCTGGATGGCCGGCCTGGCCGCGGGTCTGATCGCGGCCATCGTGGTCGGGGTGCTGGTGGTGGCGAGCTTCAACCGGCACCAGACGAGCATCCTGCCCGGAACCGCGCCGACCCCGAGCGCGAGTCCGAGCGCGAGGCAGAGCCCGAGCCAGAGCCCGAGCCTGACGCCCAGCCCCAGCCCGGCGCAGACGCCGTCCGACTCCAACCTTCCGGCCTTCGTTTGCGCGGGCCCGGTCTCGCTCGCGGGCACCCAAACGCCCGCGGTCGCTTTCGTGGACGCGGTGCGCACCGGCACCCACGCGGGATACGACCGCGTGACGATCGAGTTCAACAACGGAGAACCGGCCAACGTGGACATGAGCCCTCATGCCGGGACCACCTTCACGCAAGGAGCCAGCGGCCAGCAGGTCACGCTCCAGGGCAGCACAGGCATGCTCGTGATCATCCACGGCGCCGACGAGCACACCGCCTACAGCGGCTCGATCGATATCAAGACTGGCTACTCGGTGCTCGTCGAGCTGCGCCAGGTGGAGGACTTCGAAGGCACGGTGCAGTGGGGCCTGGGCCTGTCGAAGACTGCGTGCTACCGCGCCTTCTACCTCACGAACCCGGTGCGGCTGGTGATCGACATCCAGAACAGCTGACGGCAAGTCATAACTCACGCCCCTCTTGTTCAATAGGGCGGAACTCCCCCCTTTGAGGCGCCGGGCCTGGCGAAGCCAGCTCCCGGCGCACCCCTCTGCCGGCCCTCTCCCCTTGGGGAGAGGGGATACATTGGTGCGGACCCAACGACCAGCTCAAGGAGTCCGCAATGTCCAGCTTCGCCTTCGACCCGGAAGAGACCACCCACTGGGAGACGAGTCATCCGCGCACCATCGCCCCCGAGAAGTGGAAGAAGTTCGAGGGTTACGCCGCCGAGATGTTCTCGGCCTTCGGGATGGACCTCGACACGCCGGGCACGAAGACCACCCCGACCCGCTTCGTGCGCGCGCTCTTCGACGCCACCAACGGCTACGAAGGCGATCCCAAGCTGCTCACCGCCTTTCCGACCGAATGCCGCGGGGGCCCCGACTGCAGCATCGCGCAGGTAATCGAAGGCCCGATCGAATTCTTCTCGCTATGCGAGCACCACGCGCTCCCGTTCCACGGACACGCGTACATCGGGTACATCGCGCACGAGGAGATCATCGGCATCTCCAAGCTGACCAGGCTCGTGCGCGTCTTCGCCCGGCGCTTCACCGTCCAGGAGCGGGTCGGGGTCGAGGTCGCCGATGAGCTGGTTCGCCTCCTGCAGCCGCATGGGGTCGCGGTGCACCTGAATGCGATGCACCTGTGCACGCAGATGCGCGGAGTTCGTGAAGCGCACTCGCGGACGTTGACCTCGTTCTGGCGCGGCAACTACGAAACCGATCCTCAGCTCCGGACCGAGTTCCTTCAGGCGGCAATGATGCCGGCGAACCACTGACCGGAGTGCTGTCGGCGTTCGAGGTCCTCTTCGAGGCGGACGTCCCTTCTTATGCGCTGCCAGAGAAATTGGGCAGGCTGTATGGCCCCCTCGGTTTTGTCGACCGGGTCGTGTACTCGAATTTCGTGTCCTCGGTGGACGGCGTGGTGACGCTCGGCTCCGGGGTTTCCGCGGGCTCGGTGATCAGCGGGAAGAATCCCGCCGACCGTTTCTTGATGGGGCTCCTGCGCGCGTGCGCCGATGCCGTGGTCATCGGCGTGGGCACCCTGCGTGCGACCCCAGGCCATCTGTGGACCCCGGCTCATGTTTTCCCCGATTTCGCCACCGAGTTCGCGGCGCTGAGAAGCAAACTCGGGCGGAGCCCAGAACCGCGGCTTGTGATCCTGAGCAACCGCGGCGAGCTGGACTTCGATCACCCGGCGCTGAAGGGCGCGCTGATTCTCACCACCAAGGACGGGGCCGAGCGGTGCAGCGGCCGCGTGCCGCACACGTGCGAGGTGATCAGCCTGGGCAAGGGCAAGAGCGTGAACATCAAGCGCGCGTTCGCCGAGCTGACCCGGTTGGGATATCAGGTCGTATTGTCGGAGGGCGGGCCGCACGTCATCGGCGAGCTGATCAAGGCCGAGCTTCTCGACGAGATGTTCCTGACGCTCTCGCCTGTGCTCGCCGGACGAAACAAGGAACGCCGCCTGGGGATGGTGGAGGGGGCGGAGCTCCTACCGAAGGTTCCGGTCTGGAGCCGCCTGCTCAGCGCCCGGCGCCAGGCCGATTTTCTTTTCCTCCGTTATGGATTACCGCGCCCCTCTAGCTGATCGAAGGCGCGCGTTCGCAGCGCCCGCTTGATCTCGTCCTGCGACTCGAGCAGCGAGCGCCGCGCAGGCCCGGGCAGGTCCCGGGCGAGCCACTTGTCGGTGAGCGTGACGACCTCGGGCGTGACGATGGTCATCGGGTACATCCACCTCGCAAACATCAGAGCCTCATCGATGTCGTGCGATTCCCAGAACGGCAGCAGCATGTCGAAGTAGGGCTCGGCGTATTCCGCCAGGAGGGACTCCTGGTCGGGCCGATGGAAACCGTCGGCGATGGCCCTTTTGGTGGCGAGAGATGCGCGCCCGTTGGTGATCGCGTCCCAAGCTTCCGCTTTGGCCTCTGGCAGAGGACGGGCCGCCCGGGCGGCCGCGGCGGCGCGGTGCCCGATGTCCGTCGGGTCTCGCTCGAGCTCGTCGGCTATCACCTCCGGCCCCGCGGCACCCACGGTGGCCAGCGCTGTCACGGCCGCCCAGCGGACGGCGAAGTCCACGGTCAGGCCATCGAGTCGCGTTTTGCCGTCGAGCAGCCCCGCCACCCAATCCAGGTCCGCGGGCCGGCGCGCCGCATCGATGAACGTATAGGTCCAGTGCAGCTGGAGGTCGCTGCCAGGCGGGATCCGCTGCAGCCGGTCGAAAGCCGCCCGTGCGACGGCCTCGCGCAGTTCGCCACGACGCGCGAGACTTGCGAACTCCTCGAACGCCGTGAATGTGCGGAAGATCAGCGACTGAAATATCGCTGGATCGGTCTCGACGTCGATGCATCGAATTGAGATGTCGACGTACTCGCCGGCGCGGAGCTCAGCGTTGCGCACCATGTCCCACAGGCTGCCCCATACGACCGCGCGAGCCAGATCATCGTCGAGCTGCAACCGACCCTTGAGGAGAACATCGAGCGAGCCGGGATCGAGCGCGACTCTCGCGTAAGCGAGATCTCCGTCGTTGAGGAGCGCGAAGTGACTGGCGACTGCGCCCGCGAGCTGCGGCACCGGCGTATGCGCCCCGTCCACGTCGAGCTCGATCGTCCGTCGCCGCTCGAATGCCCCGTTGTCACCGGCGACGTCGAACAAGCCAATCCGCAGGTGATGGGGGCGCAGGACAGGGTGCGATTCGGGCGCCGTCTGCACCACCGCGGCCGACTTGATGCTGTTGCCTTCGACCTCCAGGTCCAGGGCGAGCTTGTTGAGGCCCGCCTCCTCCAGCCAGACACGGGCCCACGCTTTCAAGTCGCGCCCGGATGCGTCTTCCAGCGCCGCGAGAAAGTCGGCGAGGGTGGCGTTGGCGTAGGAGTGGCGCTCGAGGTAAATGTGAACGCCGTCGAAGAAGGTCTCCTCTCCCAACCACGCCGCCAGCTGTTTGAGGACCGCCCCGCCTTTGTTGTAAGTGATCTTGTCGAAGTTGAGATGGACCGATTCGACATCGGGGATGTCGGCCACGATCGGGTGGGTGGTGGGCATCTCATCCTGAATCCTCGCGGCGACTTTGGTCTCCGCGGCGAACCAGGTCCACGCGTTCTTGAACCGGGTCGCCTCGGCGCTGGCGAGGCTGCCCATGTAGGTGGCGAAGCTCTCGTTCAGCCAGAGGTCGTCGAACCATTTCATCGTGACGAGGTCGCCGAACCACATGTGCGCCATCTCGTGGAGGATCGTCTCCGCCCGCTTCTGGCGCGCGGCTTGCGTGACCCGCGAGCGGAAGATGTACCTCTCGTTGAAAGTGACGCATCCAGGGTTCTCCATTGCGCCTGACGAGAACTCGGGCACGAAAAGCTGGTCGTACTTGCCGAACATGTAGGGAATGCCGTAGCGCGACTCGAAGTAGTCGAGGCCCTGGCCGGTGAGCTCGGCGATCTCGTCTGGGTCAAGGTACGGCGCGAGCGACTGCCGGCAGTACACGCCCAGCGGAACGTCCCGGTGTTGAATGTGGACGGAGTGGTAGTGGCCCGCGACCACTGCGGCCAGGTATGTGGAGATGACCTTGGTGACGGGAAAATGCCAGACCCCTCGGTCGTTCTTGGCGCCTGCCATGTTTGACACCACCGTCCAGCCGGCCGGCGCCGTGACCTGGAATTCGAAAGTGCCTTTGATGTCGGGCTGGTCGAAGCACGCAAACATGCGATGCGCGTCGTTGCTTTCGAAGCTGGTGTGCAGGTAGTCGCGCCCGTCGAGCGGGTCCCGGAAGCGAGACAGGCCGGTGCCGTCGTGCATGTACTTCGCGATCGCCGACACCTTGAGCTCGTTCTGTTCCTCGAGGTCGGCAAGCTCGATCCGTCCGCCGTCGAAGGCGTCGGCCGCCAGCGTTCTTCCGTTCAGCTCGATGCGCTCGACCGCCGGTCCGATGAACTCGATGAACGTGCCGGCGCCGGGCCGGAGGCACCGGAACGCGACAGTCGTGCTGGATGCGAAGGTTTCGTCGCCGCCAGCCAGGTCCAGGTGCACGTCGTAGCGCGGCTCTGACACGAGCGCCGCACGCGTGCGGGCCTCATCACGGGTGAGGTTGTTCCGGGTGGTTATGAACGGACCTTAGGTCAAGCGCACGTGGCGGCACTGCCCGGCAAGTCGTAAGGCTTGGATGCGGCCGTGACCCCCTTGTCAGTGGTGACGACCGCGACGATGGCAGCCGCCTTGGAACCAGTCGGCACCGTCGCCTGGTATCCGCCCGGGGGGGCCGGAATCCAGCTGATCTGCTGCGAGATTGCCCTGGTGCTGTCAACTCTGTTGAAAATCGTGTCGTCCTTGCCGGTGCACCTGTCGAAGTAATGGACGGTGTAGGTAAATTGGCTCACCGCGCCTTGACCCGTCCAATAGATACCTATGTCGATACGGCAAGTCGAGGAGTTCAACGAGCAGTTGGTGTCCGCTGATGTGCCCCCGACACAGGTCGCGGTGGGCAGGCAGAACTGAACGCTGGTCAGCGGGGCACTCGCTAGGGGCGCATAGGTCGGCACGTTCTGGAGGGCGCCGCCGACCGGTGACGGTGTGACCTTGGGCGAGGTCTTGGGCGAGGTCTTGGGCGAGGTCTTGGGCGAGGTC
>CATPBF010000108.1 GCA_955652585.1 Candidatus Dormiibacterota bacterium
CCCATCCCAGGAGAGCTAGCGTCTTCACTCTGCGAAGTTCAAGCGGGCCGGATTCCGCACGTTTGGCGCCAACGGTGCCCTTGCGGGGCATCCAATGCGCACGTTTGGCGTCAGCGGTGCGCTACGCAGGGTCAGCGATGCGGTCAGGGTCGGGCTTCAGGAAGACCGCGCCGAGAGGGGGCAAGGTCAGGGTCAGGCTGTGCAGGTGCCCGTGGCGCCCGACCGGCGCCGCCTCGACCGCGCCCAGGTTGCCCTGCCCGCTGCCGCCGTAGATCGGCGCGTCGCTGTTCAGTAACTCGAGCCACCGGCCGGGCAGAGGCGCCCCGACCTGATAGTTGTACCGGGGCACCGGCGTGAAGTTGAACACCGCCAAGAGCAGCTCGTCCTTCGTGCTGCGGCGCAGGAAGCTGATGACGCTTTGCTCGGCGTCGCTGGCGTCGATCCAGGCGAAGCCGGCCGGGTCGAAATCGAGCTCGTGCAATGGCCGTTCCTCGCGGAGCACGCGGTTCAGGTCGCCGGTCCACCGGCTCAGGCCGTCGTGCATCGTCTCGTCGACGAGGTGCCAATCGAGGCTCGACTCGTGGTTCCACTCGCTCCACTGCCCGAACTCGATGCCCATGAAAAGGAGCTTCTTGCCCGGCAGCGCGAACATGTAGGCGAGCAGCAGCCGCATGTTGGCGAACTTCTGCCAATCGTCGCCGGGCATCTTCGACAGCAGCGAGCCCTTCCCGTGCACGACCTCGTCATGCGAGAGGGGGAGCATGTAGTTCTCAGTGAAGGCGTAGAGCATGCGGAACGTCAGCTGGTTGTGGTCGAAACGGCGGTGGACCGGATCCTTGGAGATGTACGCGAGCGTGTCGTGCATCCAGCCCATGTCCCACTTCATGCCGAAGCCAAGCCCGCCGAGGTAAGTCGGTCGTGACACCAGCGGCCAGGCCGTCGACTCCTCCGCGATCGTCTGCACGTCGGGGTGCTCCTTGTAGACCTCGATGTTGAAGCGGCGCAGAAAGTCCACCGCCTCGAGGTTCTCCCGGCCGCCGAACTTGTTCGGGAGCCACTGCCCCGCCTTGCGCGAGTAGTCGAGGTAGAGCATCGACGCGACGGCATCGACGCGCAGACCATCCGCGTGATAACGATTCAGCCAGTAAAGGGCGCTGCTCAGCAGGAATCCACGCACCTCGTTGCGGCCGTAGTTGAAGATCGAGCTGCCCCAATCCGGATGCACACCCAGCCGCGGGTCGGCGTGCTCATACAGGTGCGTCCCGTCGAACAGCTGCAGCCCGAATTCGTCGGACGGGAAGTGGGACGGCACCCAGTCGAGGATCACTCCGATGCCGTGCTGATGGAGGTGATCGACGAGAAACATGAAGTCCTGCGGCGTGCCGAAGCGGCTCGTGGGCGCGAAATAGCCGGTGCACTGGTAGCCCCACGATCCGTAGAAGGGGTGCTCCATCACCGGCATGAACTCGACGTGGGTGAAGCCCAATCGGTGCGCATAGTCGGCCAGGCGCGGCGCGAGCTCGCGGTAGGTGAGCCAGCGGTTGCCCTCTTCGGGCGCGCGCATCCACGAGCCGAGGTGAACCTCGTAGACGGACCATGGCGCCGACCGGCTGTTGGCGCGTGCGCGACTCGACATCCAGTCCGCATCGCCCCAGTCGTAGCTCAGGTCCCATGCGACCGAGGCCTGGCGGGGCGGCTGCTCGGCATAGACCGCGAACGGATCGGCCTTGTCGGCGCCGGTGCGGGTGACGCGAGAGTGGACGTGGTACTTGTAGAGCGCCCCGTGCTCGACGCCCGGGATGAAGCCTTCCCAGATCCCCGACTGCTCGCGCGGCACGAGCTTGTTCTCATCCCGGTTCCAGCCGTTGAAATCGCCGATGACGCTGACCCAGTCCGCGTTGGGCGCCCAGACAGCGAACGAAGCGCCCTTGGGGTCCTCGGACAGATGCGCGCCGAGCTTCTCGTACAGGTGACTGTGCGTACCCTCGTTGAAGAGGTGGAGGTCGAACGCCGTCAACAGCGAGTTGGCGATCATGCCGGATGGACCACCTCGAGGATCCCCCGGAGCGGAATCCTCACCCAGTCGGGCCGGCTGTTGAGCTCATAGCGCAGCTCGTACAGCGCCTTCTCCAGCAGCATCGTCGACAGCTGCAGGTCGAGGTCTTCTGGATTCTGCGGCACAAACGACGCGTTGCCGGCAGTGGTCAGGTAGCTGTGCAGAAATGCCGCCGAGACGGAGTCGACCCAGAAACGCGCCCACGCCTCCAGGCGCGCGCGGGACTCGGGCTCGAAGTGCCCCGAGCGCAGCGCGGCCTGGCTCGCGTAGTCGAACGAGCGCAGCATGCCGGCCACGTCTCGGAGCGCCAGTCGCTTCAGCCGGCGCTCGTAGAGGCTTCGTGTCGGCTCGCCCTCGAAGTCGATGATCACGAAATCGTGCCCGGTATATAACACCTGGCCCAGGTGGTAGTCGCCGTGGACGCGGATCCTGGTCGTGGTCAGCCGCCGGGCGAGGAACGCGCGCAGCGCCTGCGCGATGCGCGGCTCCAGCTCGAGCACCCGCTTGGCCTCGTCCTTGGCGTCCTCGGGCAGGCGATTGAGCTGGCTGCGCAGGAGCTCGAGCGAGCGCAGCGCCACGGCGTTGAGGGACTGATAGATGGAGCGCTGGTCCTGCGGCGAGATTCGCTCGGGCGCGAAAGCGGGGTCGGAAGGGTCGGAAGCCAGCGCCGTGTGCAGCTCGGCCGTGCGCCGGCCGAGCAGGCGCGCGGACTCCAGGTAGGCGCCGATCGTCCTGGTCGCGACCTCGGGCATCTCCGTCGCGCTGGCTTGCAGCAGGGTTTGCGCCCGCGCGGGAGGCGCGCCGCTCGCCGGCTGCTCCATCGCCTTGAGGTAGTGGTCGAGGGTGGTCAGTGTGTACTGCCACGCGTCGCCCTGGTTGGGCACGTAACCCTGCAGGACCGCGAGCGCCACGGGCTCGCCATGGTCGCGCCGGAACTCCAGGCTCCCGGCCAGGGGCGCGATCTGGGAGAAGTTCGTTTTCTCGGTGAGGAACCGGCCGACCTCGAGCTCCGGGTTGACCCCGTCCTCGAGGCGGCGGAAGACCTTGAGGATGAGCCGCTCGCCGAACACCACGGAGTTGTTGCTCTGCTCGGCCACCGAAAGCGCAGCCTCCAGCCTGATCGTCTCCGGGCCGCGCAGCCGCGCGAAGGCGCGAGTCGTCGATCCGACCAGCGTCCCCTTCGCGTTCGCTGCGCGTCTGCGCTTGGCGATGATGTTCAGCAGGCCTTCGGCGAAGCCTGGCGGACCGAGCGCGTCATACAGCAGGCCGCGCTGCTCTTCGACTTTTGTGCGCAGCCACGCGACCGCTGCGTGCGGCCAGCGTTCGAGAATCTGCGGGGCCTCCGCCGAGTTGGCATAGGCGACCGGCAGCAGGTATGTCTCAGGGTCGCCATCCGCATAGGCCACGACGACCGTCAGCAGGTAGGCGCTCCGGTCGACCCCTGGCACCTCGATCGCATCGGCGATCGTCATCGACTTCAAGCGGCGCGCTTTGCCGGCAAACCAGCGCCGCTGCCTGATGTATGGGAGTAGGACAGCCTCCAGACGTTCCTTGGCCACGCCGACCAGGACTCCATCCCAGCTGCCCGTCAGCTTGATCTCAGGCAGGGCCGCGGCCGCGATCGACCCGTCACCAGAAACGGTGGCCGCCTGCCGCGGCTGGAGCGAGAACCAGAAGAAAGAGTGCGGTCCAAGGGTGAGGAAGTACGGCGCTTCGCCGATCGTGGGTAGGTCCGTGGCGCCGAACAGCTCGACCGGCACCATGCCCTTCCACTTGCTGAGGTCGAGCTCCACCACTTGCAGGAACCTTGACAGGTTGGCGATGCACAGGATCTGCTCCGATTCGTAGCGGCGCACGAAGGCCAGCACTTTGCGGTTCTCGGGCCGGAGCAGCTCCAGCGTCCCGCGGCCGAAAGCGCGATGGCGCTTGCGGAGCGCGATCAGCCGTTTCATCCACGACAGCAACGAGTGCGGGTTCTGGGCCTGGGCCTCGACGTTCACGCTCTCGTAGTGGTATTCGGGGTCGGTCACGACCGGCAGGTAGAGGCGCTGCCGGTTGGCGCGTGAGAAGCCGGCGTTGCGGTCGGCGCTCCACTGCATCGGCGTCCGCACGCCGTTGCGGTCGCCCAGGAAGATGTTGTCGCCCATCCCGATCTCGTCGCCGTAGTAGAGGACCGGAGTCCCCGGGAGCGAGAACAGCAACCCGTTCATGAGCTCGATGCGCCGGCGGTCGTTGCCGAGCAGCGGGGCGAGGCGCCTGCGGATGCCGAGGTTGATCCGCGCCAGGCGGTCCTGGGTGTACGCACGATACATGTAGTCGCGCTCCTCGTCGGTGACCATCTCGAGCGTCAGCTCGTCATGGTTGCGGAGGAACAGCGCCCACTGGGAGTTGTCCGGGATCGACGGCGTCTGGGCCAGGATGTCGACGATCGGAAAGCGGTCCTCCATGCGGATGGACATGAACAGCCGCGGCATCAGCGGGAAATGGAAGGCCATGTGGCACTCGTCGCCTTCGCCGAAGTAGGTGACCGCGTCCTCGGGCCACTGGTTGGCCTCGGCGAGCAGCATGCGGTTGGAGTAATTCCCGTCGACGTGGCGCCGCATCTCTTTGAGGAATTGATGCGTCTCCGGCAGGTTCTCGCCGTTGGTGCCTTCACGCTCGTACAGGTACGGGACGGCGTCGAGCCGCACGCCGTCGACGCCGGAGTCGAGCCAGAAGTCCAGCGCCTTCAGCACGGACTCTTTGACCTTGGGGTTGTCGAAGTTCAGGTCGGGCTGATGTGAGTAGAACCGGTGCCAGTAGTACGCGCCCGCCACGTGGTCCCACGTCCAGTTGGAGACCTCGAAGTCTTTGAAGATGATTCGCGCATCCTGGTAGCGCTGGTTGGTGTCGCTCCACACGTAGAACTCGCGCGCGGCGCTTCCAGGTCGGGCCCGCCGCGCTCGCTGAAACCAAGGATGCTGGTCCGAGGTGTGGTTGCACACGAGCTCGTTGATGACCCTGATGCCCCGGTGGTGGGCCTCCTTGATGAACTGATGGAGGTCGGCCACGCTGCCGTACATCGGGTTGACGTCGGTGTAGTCGGCGATGTCGTAACCGTCGTCGCGCATCGGGGACGGGTAGAAGGGCAGCAGCCAGATCGCGCTGACGCCGAGGTCCTGCAGGTAGGGCAGCTTCTCAAGCAGGCCGCGAAAGTCGCCGCTGCCGTCGCCGTCGCTGTCCATGAACGCGCGCACGTGGAGCTCGTAGATGAGCGCGTCCTTGTACCAGAGCGGGTCGTCGTCGAGCGTGAACGTCTCCTGCTTTCGACGCTTGATCGACGGCTGGATCACAGGAAATACTCGAAGTCGCGCTCGCTGCGGATGCGGCGGCGAAAACGGAAGATCTGCGCCGGCGTCGAAAATGGGTTCAGCTCGATGTAGTTGCGCGGCCCATTCCAGATGTAGCGCGCCCCGCTCAAAAGCTCGTGCGCCTGGTAGCTGCGGTCGCGGTCGATGCCGAGAGCCTCGAGCGGGAGCGTGACCATGCCGGTCTGGGTGTGGTGGGGATCGACGTTCACCACCGTGAGCACGACATCAGCCAGATCGTCCGTGCTCTTGGTGTACGCGATGATCTGGTCGTTCTCGGTGGGGTGGAACATGAGACCGTCGTCGCTCTGCAGCGCGGGGTTCTGGCGCCGCACCGCGTTGACGAGGGTGATCAGCTCGCGCAGGCTGTCGGGGCTGTCTCGCTGCCAGCTGCGGAGCTGGTACTTCTCGGAGTCGAGGTACTCCTCGGAACCCGGATCTTTGGCGCGGTTCTCGCACAGCTCGAACGCAGGCCCGTAGATCCCGTAGCTCGCACCCAGCGTCGAGGCCAGGACAAAGCGGGCCGCGAAAGCCGGGCGCCCGCCCGTCTGCAAGTACTCGGTGAGGATGTCGGGAGTGTTCGGCCACAGGTTCGGCCGCAGGAACTCTCGGATCGGCGCCGAGCGCAGCTCGGTGAAGTACTGGCTCAGCTCCGAGCGCGTGTTGCGCCACGCGAAGTATGTGTACGACTGGCTGAAGCCGACCTTCGCGAGCTGGTACATCAACTTGGGGCGCGTGAAGGCTTCCGAGAGAAAGATCACGTCGGCATGTTCGCGCTTGACCTCGCTGATCAGCCACTCCCAGAACGGGAACGGTTTGGTGTGGGGGTTGTCGACGCGGAAGATCCGCACGCCCTGGTCGATCCAGAAGACCACGATCGAGAGCAGCTCCGCCCACAGCTCGCGCCAGGCCTCGCATTCGAAGTCGAACGGATAGATGTCCTCGTATTTCTTGGGTGGGTTCTCGGCGTACTGGATGGAGCCGTCGGGGCGATGGCGGAACCATTCCGGGTGTTCGCGCGTGTAGGGATGGTCGGGCGAGCACTGGAACGCGAGGTCCAGCGCGATCGAAAGGCCGGCGGTCCCGGCTGCGCTGACGAGGTGCTTGAAATCGTCGAGGGTGCCCAGCTGCGGATGGACGGCTTTGTGCCCGCCCTCCTTCGACCCGATCGCCCACGGGCTCCCAGGCTCATCGGGCTTAGCGCGCTCGCTGTTGTTGGCGCCTTTGCGGTTCGTGGTGCCGATGGGGTGGATGGGCGGGAAGTAGAGGACGTCGAAGCCCATGCCGGAGATGTAGGGCAGCCACTCCTCGACGTCGCGAAACGTGCCGTGCTTGCCCAGTTTGCCGGCCGACCTGGGGAACATCTCGTACCAGGCGCCGTAACGAGCCCGCTGCGGTTCCACCAACACTTCGACCTGGCGCCCGTACGTGACCGACAGGCTGCGGTCGGCGTGCCGGTCCATCAGCTCGGCTAAATCCGAACCAAGGGCGGCAGTGGCGGCGGCCTTGCCTTTGCGGAGCTGCGCCGTGTAAGCCATGAGCTTCTCCGAGTCAGGTCCTGTAGCCCGGGCGGCAGTTGCCTCGACGATAAGCGCCGCCACCTCCAGCTCCTGCGCCACGTCCTGCCCGGCCTCGACGCGCTTGGCGAACTGGCGGCTCCAGGTCCCGAAGCGGTCGACCCAGGCCTCGATCGTGAACCGGTAGCGCCCGAGCTCCGTGACCACGAACTCGGCCCGCCGGCGGTCGTTGATCAGCGGGACCATCGGCACCTCGGTCCAGTCTGATTCGCCTTCGTGGCGATACCGGATGACGCAGGCGAGCGCGTCATGGCCGTCGGCGAAGATGTCCGCCTCGACGGCCACCTTCTCGCCCACCGAGCGCTTGGCCGGGAACCGCCCGGCGTCGATCTCGGGCGAGACCGACTCGATCGCCACCCGCCCTAGGCTCCCCAGCTCGTGGGGAGCTCCCCCGCGAAGCGGGGGTGAGGGGACGTGCGGCGTCGCGGCCGTCCGCTTGACCGGTGCGCGAGCCACGGGGTAAATCGTACTGATCCCCCTCTCCCCCAAG
>CATPBF010000109.1 GCA_955652585.1 Candidatus Dormiibacterota bacterium
GACCCACCGTGAGCGGCATTCGCAAGCCTGGATTCGACCAGACGATCTCCCTCCAGGAAAGGTTGAACTGTCGGCCGATGCTCTCCAGAGTGTCGTCCGGCACCACGATATGTACGATCGGAACGCGGCTTACGAGCGGTGACGTCGGTACGGAAATCGGTTTGATGATGACGCTGTCACGGCCGAGTGAGAGGTCGCCGACGGCAAGCCCTTGGTCCGCGGCGGCAGCGGTGACGACAGCATTGTGGAAGCTAGGAAAGAAGCTTCGGTCGATGGCGGCGTAGCCGGACATGGCCACCGCAATGGTGAGCACTACGGCATGGGTCAGATAGCGATGGATGCTTGACACTTAGCCCCCGGTCTCCTTTTAGCATTCGCAGACGTTGAAGACCGACGTCACCCTACCAAAGCTGTCGCAAAAGCGTCAATGTGGACCGAATTGGCGCCCTACAAGGGACCGCTATGGCGGCGTCCGGCGTTGTTAGTCCCGTGACGTGGTGATTACCCGCCGCCCCTCTCCCCGCTGAGGGGAGAGGGCTTCCCGAAGCTTCCTGGCGCTTTGCTCCGGTGCCCTGCAGCAGCGCGCGCTTGGTTGCGTCAGTCTTCCGCCATGCGGCGGTTGATCGCGTCAGCCAGCTCCTCCAGCTCGATGGGCTTGACTAGATAGTCGCTCGCATCGAGGCTGGCGGCGAGAGCGCGCGATCCTGCATCCGTCGCACCCGTAACCACGATCGGCCTCCTCGCCCGGATGTCCTGGCGCGCCGCGGCGTCGAGGGCGTCGAGCATGCTGAGGTCGAAGATCAGGACCTCCCGAGCCCTGAGGTTGCGGAGGGCGCTGCTGGCATCGGCGTCGAAACCGAGGCGGCGCAGGCCGCGCGCGGTGATCTCGGCCAATCGAGCATCGTCATCCACCACCAGCACTGAGCCGCGAAGGTGACTCGCATCTTCGGCGGCGCTCAGGTGCGCGAGCGCTTCGCGCACGTCGTCGAGCAGTCTCTTCGTCGGAGGCGCCGCGCCGTCCACCTCCGCCAGCTCGAGCTCGGCTTTCAGCCTGGCGAGCGTTGATCGCAGCCGATGCAGCGCAGCCGGCAGCTCAGGGCTGGGTGACGAACCGATATCCGATGCCACGAACAGTTTCGATCCAACCCGGTTCCTTGAGAGCTCGACGCAACTCGTATGCGGCCTGCTCGATGCTGTGCTCGAAGCCCTTGAAAGTGCTGCCCCACACGCGTTCAAGAAGCTCGGCGCGCGGAATCACCTCGCCCTCGCGCGCCGCCAGCAGCTGCAACATGAGGAGTGGCCTTCGCTCCAGCTTCAACGCCCTCGACTCGAGAAACGCCTGGCCTTTGGCCATGTCGATCCGCAATCGGCCCCTGACCAAAACACGATTGCCCGATGCCCGCTCGCGAAGCGCACCGCGGACGCGCGCCAAGAGCACCTGGCGGTCCGTGCCCTTGACGATGTAGTCGGTCGCTCCTCGCTCGATCCCAAGGACCTGGTCGCCTGGCGAATGCCGGGCGCCAGTGAAGATGATCACTGGAAACGCAACCCGATCCGCGCCTGACCGCAATTCATCCAGCACCTCAGGCGCCTGCATGTCGGGCATCTCGTAGTCGAGCAGCATCAGGTCGGGAGCGCTCGACCGTGCGCGCGCGAGGGCCTCCGTGCCGCTCGCCGCCACCTCCACCGTGTAGCCGGCGCGCCGCAGCAGCGCGGCTGTGAGCTCCGCCGTGCGGGGTTCGTCGTCAACGACAAGAAGCTTTGCGGTCACGCCGCCATCCCCGCCCGCAATTATCAGTAGTTCAGGGTTTCTTGAGGAACTGCTGAACCGCAGGTGAGGCCAGGCGCACGAGACGCTCATAACCTCTCGGCATGGGCCAGCTTCCAGACCTCCGAGAAGCCAGGAGGCGATTGGGACTGGCCCTCGAAACTCTCTGCCACGACCGCTGGGTGCTCGGCTATCTGCGAGCCGGATCGCTGCAACCGATTGCGGCGTCTGAAATTGCGCCTCGTTTTCTTCAGAGCCGCCCCCTCGCGCCGCTATCGCGACGAGCCCTTTACGAAAAGAGGCCTGTCGTCGTGAACTCTGTGATCGAAAACCCCAATCCTTCCAGCGGCTACGACTGGGAGCTCGACTGGCCGGCGATTCTATACGCGCCGGTCGGCGAGCTCGGCCAGCGCCCGGTTGGCCTGCTCACCGTCGGGTGCCGTCGCGACCACTGGTACTCGGAGGCAGACGTCCATTACGCAGCCAGCCTCGGAGTCACGCTCGCGCCGATGGTCGAGGCGCTTCGCCGTCCGCTCGGTCGGCTGAATCCAATCGAAAGCGAGGTCGCACAGCTGCTCAGCTACGGCCTTTCAGAGTCGGAGATCGCGCGCGCCATCAAGATCCCGGAGCGCCGGGCAAAGATCATCTCGGACGATGTCGCGCGAAAGCTGCGGATTGTCAGCCTCGAGGTGGCATTGGCGTTTCCAGAGGTGCCGGCGCGGCGCGGGGAGCTGCGGCTGTGACCTGGTAGGTCCGCTAATTGGGGCCGAACAAAAACACGGTGGTCCCGCGGCCCTCGGTGCTCACCACCTCGAGCCGGCCACCGATTCCGGCGGCTCGCTCCCGCATGCCCACCAGCCCGTACCCGCCAGGCGTCGGCGACTTGAAGCCGCGACCCTCGTCGGCCACCTCGATCAGGAACGGCCGCGCCGCGAAAGCGAGCCTCACCCGGCAGATCGATGACCCAGAGTGCCGCCTTACGTTGGTGAGGGCTTCGCGCACGACCTGGTAGACCACCTCGCGCTGTTGTGGAGGCAGCATGCCCTCGGTTCCGTTGCTCGAGATCTCAACCCGGATCGAGTACAGGCGGGCGAACTCCTCCGCCTGCGTGCGCACGGCCCCGAGCAGCCCTTCCGGGCCGATCGGCCGCGGCCGCAGCTCGGCCAACGTTTCGCGAACCTGCTTCAGCATCCGCTCGAGGATCCCGAAGACGTCGCCCAAGATCTCGTCCGGGCCGCCGGCCTTGCCAAAGCCAGGATGACCCTCCATGTGCGCCTTGAACAGGGAGATCGCGGCTGCGAGGTCGGTCGCAATCCCATCGTGCAGGTCGCGCGCGATGCGAGCCCGCTCACGCTCGACCGCATCCTCGGCGGCCTGCCTGGCGGCGGTGCGGGCGGTCGAAGCCGGCGACTCGGGCGTCCCTGCCGCCGATCGCACCTCTTTCACCGCGCGGCCCGCCGGCGCCTCAGCGACGCGAACACGGCCAGGACAAGGGGGTGGTTCACGGTGCGCAGAATCCGCCGGTAGGGCTGCCACAGCACCCTGGTCTCTTCGATCGCCCGCCGAAGCCGCTCGAGGTCGGCCTGGATCTCAGCCCGCTGGCTCGCGATGCTCTGGTTGAGCGCGAGCATCCGGCGACTCATCGCTGCGCCCCACACAGCGATCAGCACGAGCTCGACGATCAATACCAATCCGGCTGCGACGAGCAGCCAGATGCCGACCGTTCCGAGCATCGCCTGCGTCGCCTGCGTCACTCTTTGGCGTCGCCCTCTTCGAGCGCTGCCACCGGCGCGATGGCGACCACCTGGTCGTCAGGCGCCAGGCGCATCACGATCACGCCCTGCGTCTGCCGGCCTATGCGTGAGATGGCGCCGACCTGCGTACGCAACACCATGCCGCTCGCGCTGATGATCAGCACCTCCTCCTCCGGGTCGCTGACCACCCGCATGGCCGCCAGCTTGCCGACCCGGTCCGTCACCTTGAGCGTGAACACACCCTGGCCGGCCCGGTGATGCATGGGATATTCGTCGACAGGTGTCCGCTTTCCATAACCGCGCTCGGTGACGACGAGGAGATCACCGCCCGGAGTCGCGGTCGCGCTCCCGACCACGCTGTCGCCCTTGCCAAGCTTGATGCCGATCACGCCCTGCGTATCACGACCCATCGCGCGAACTTCCTTTTCACTGAATCGGATCGCCTTGCCGAGGGCGGTGGCGATGAGTACGTCGTCCGAACCCGTGGTGGGTGTCACCCAGTTCAGCTCGTCACCTTCCTGGAGGTTGATCGCGATCAGGCCGTTTCGGCGCACGTTGGCGTACTCGGCCAGCGACGTCTTCTTTATGTATCCGTTCTTGGTCACCATCAGCATGTAGCGCGCTTCGGCCTCCGTCTCCGGGCGCACGAAGACCGCGCTGATGCGCTCATTAGGTCCGATGTCGATGAGGTTGTTGACCGGCACCCCCTTCGCCTGACGCTCCCGCTCGGGCACCTCATGCACGCGTAACTGGAACACCCGGCCGCTTTGAGTGAAGAAGAGCATCGACGCGTGCGTGTGCGTGATCAGCAGGTGAACGGCGTAGTCCTCTTCGCGTGTGCCGCTGGGAGCGTCGCTGCCGGCGGTCGGACGCGCACCTTTCAGACCGACCCCGCCACGCTTCTGGGCTCGGAAAACGCGCAGCGGCTGGCGCTTCACGTAACCGCGATGCGTGAGAGTGACGACGACGTCCTCTTTCGGCACCAGATCCTCGGCGGATAGCTCGTTAGGCTCCTGGTCCGTGATCTCGGTGCGGCGATCGTCGCCGTACTTCTTGACCAGATCGTCCATCTCATCCTTGATGAGGAGGCGGACCTTCTGGTCGCTGGCGAGGACGCTCTCGAGGTACGCGATCGTCTTGATCACCTGCTCGTATTCTTCGTCGATCTTGCCGCGCTCGAGCTTGGTGAGGCGGCCCAGCGTGAGCGCGAGCACCGCCCTCGCCTGCCGCTCTGACAGCCCGAACTTCGTCTGCAGCTGGGTCGCCGCAACCTCGGTGTCAGCCGCACCACGAATGGTCTTGATCACCTCGTCCAGGTGGTCGAGGCAGATCTTCAGGCCTTCGAGGATGTGGGCGCGTTCCTGGGCTCGCTCGAGGTCGAACCGCGTGCGCCGCAAGATCACGTCGCGCCGGTGATCGATGAAGAGCTGC
>CATPBF010000110.1 GCA_955652585.1 Candidatus Dormiibacterota bacterium
GCGATCTCGACCGCCAGGTAGCCGGGGCCGGGTGCCACCTCGAGCACTTTCGCGCCCGCCGGCAGGCCGGCCGTCAACTGGGCTGCCTGCTTCCGGTATTCCTCGATCTGGCTCCCCGAGCCGCGTATCCGGGCATACCACCGCGCCACCACGCCTTCCATCTCCGGCCCTTTGAACCGCCACCTTGCTGCTGCTCTGGCTTGCATCTCTATCTCCCGAATGACCCTAACGTCGTTAGGGGCTGAAGGTCGCCATGTTACCCCTAACACTGTTAGGATTGCAAGTGTGAAGGAAAAAGAGGCCGGTCTGAGCCGGGCCCGGCTGGTGTCTGAGGCCCTGGGCTTGGTCCAGGAGGAAGGGCTGGACGCGCTGTCGATGCGGGGCCTGGCGGATCGGTTAAGCGTCAAAGCGGCCTCCCTCTACTGGCATGTGCGGGATCGCCGTGAGCTGCTCGAGCTGTTGGCCGAGTCGATCCTGGAGGCCGTTCGGCCGGCCCGCACGCGCCCCGACTGGCGGTCGGCGGTGCGCGAGACGGCGGCTGCACTGGGCGAGCGGGTCGCGGCCCAGAAGGACGCGAACCGGATCCTGCTCGAGGTTCCCGACTCCCTGACCGGCAGCGCCACCTACGGGACGTTGAAGGGGCAGTTCGAGACCGCCGGTCTGAGCTCGGCCGAGGCCTCGGAGGTCGCCCTGATGGCCATGGTCCATGTCGTCGCTGCGGCGGGCCCGATGCAAGAGCGTCCGGTGGAGACCGGCTCGGTCGCGTCGATCGCGATCGACTCAGGATCGCGCGGCGTGCTCGTGCGACCCGGCGCCGGCATGCAAGGGCTCATCAGAACCGCCCCCGACCGGGCCTCGGCCGCCCCGGCCATCGTCCTCGGCGAGCGGGTCGTGGTCCGGAGGCTGCGCGGCGTCGGCTTCGGCGAGATCGAGCTGAACCCGCGCCACCCGTGGCGTTTCCAGATCCAGGGCGCGACGTGGAACACAGTGCTCGAGGTCGGGGGTCTCGACGTCCGAGCAATCAAGCTCGACAGTGGAGCAGCGAAAGTGGAGTGCTTCCTGCCTCGGCCTCGGGGCGTGGTGCCGATCGAGGTCTCGGGAGGCGTGGTCGGTTTGAGCCTCCACCGGCCGCGCGGGGTGGCGGTCGCCGCCGACATCAGTCCCGGCGCCTTGCGCGTGAAGCTGGACGACTATGCGGTCAAAGCCACGGTGACCGACTCGCGGTGGGAGAGCGAGGTGGGGGCGTCCGCGGCGCCCGATCGGTACCAGCTGCGCATCAGCGGCGGCGCCGTCCAGGTCACGCTCGACTCCGAGGCGCAAGCGGTCGATCGCGTTATCGCCGATCTTCCGGTGGAGGCGGTCGCGGAGCCGGTATCCGCGCTCGAGATCCTGCTCGACGGAGTCGAGAGCCGCGTGAGCTCGCGTCGTTAAAACGGCTTCAGAAACAGCCGTTGGCCGGATATCCGGGCTGGGTTGAGACCATCCTCATGCGTGTGCAACGCGCCGCGCCAGGAGGGTGTTACTACGAGTCTCAGAGCTCAGATGGTGGCCTCGGACCTGCTTCCATCGGATCGGAACAGTAGAACGAGGATCAGGATCACCAATGCCGGAGCAGCATCGGTCAACAACCACGCGGGACTGACGGCCACGGACGCGGCCAGCGCAAACAGGATGTTGCCCACCTGAACTCCAACCAGGGCCGGCGCACCCCAGCTCCGACCCCGTATCGCGAAGGCCACCAGTCCGAGGACGTTGAGGACGGCAACGATCGATGCGGCGCTCACAAAATCCATCCGGACCAGCCAGCAACAAACTATCCAGCCGATCAACACCCAGAAGATCGACCACGCGCAATAGGCCGCCGCAAGAACCATGATTGCCGCGAACAGCAATCGCCCGCGTTTCAAGGCTCGACCACGACCGCACTTTAGGCGCCTGCGGTCGAATACCCCTCAATTAGGCAAGTAGCATTGCTTCGAAGCCCATGAGCACCAGCCGACTTCTCAAGGATCGCCGAGGGCTGTCGATCGCTCTCCGGTTATCGGCCCTGTCTCCGGGCATTCTGGCTGTAGTCATGTACTTTGTGACGCCCAGCTACTTCCGACCAATGTTCGAAAGCATTGTTGGTTGGCTGCTGGTGAGTGTCCTCGCCACCGCCATTTGCGTAGGCTACGGGCTGGTCGAGGCCGGCATCTGGTGGTTTCGAAAGGGCCGCGTTGTGCCCGGGGTTCTGGTGCTGGTCTGTTACCTATTGACTTGGCTTGTGGCTGTCTGGATCGTCGTGCTCGGGCCCGCGACCCTGATCCTGATGAAGCCCAGGTCCTAACCAGCGTCCAACCCTTAAGAAGCGGGGTTCTGGTCGGCCACCACCGCGTCCCATCTCGGTCTTATTCATCATCGGAACCAGACCGCAAGTGTGATCACTGCCAGGGCCACCGCGACAATGGCCAAGATCTCGATCGCGATGGTCTGGAAGTCGAACGCGAAGGCGCCTTTGAACTCCTTGTTGATTTGTCGAACGGTTGAGCTTTCGGTTTCTGGCCAGGTCAGTCCCAGGGTCTCGACCAGGCTCTCCAGGGCACGAGGGTCGTAGTCGACTTCTGCCAGGCGCAGGAGAGCGCGACCGTCATTGCCGATCAGCAAGAACGCGTTGGTTGGGATCCACGCGTAACGGCTTGGGGCGATGATTGATCGCATGGCGGCATGACTCACCTCTGATCGAGCAAAACGCCCGTGGCGGCCCAGCCCATCGCGCACCTGGACGACGTCGCCGTCAACCGTCAGCTTCGGCAGGGCAGTACCAAGAAGGATGCTGATTCCAAAGAGCACGAAAATTGGGAAAACGATCCACGCGATGATCATGTCGTTTTGGCTTCTGATGCTATTGAGGGCCTGGGCAATCACCCAGATGATCGCGGTGAGTAGAAGGAATGCGACCCCAAAAACATAGCCCGAACGATGGGGACGAATGACCAGGCTTTCCATTTGCCTCATGCGCCAGAGTCTGACGGCGAGCTGCAGTCTGCCACGAACACCAACGGCTGGCGCGTCGTGACTCGCCCACGCGACGCAATTTAAAGAAACAACGCGTGCGGTAGGGCTTAATTCGCGGATCGCTCGCACGAACGCGACAGTAGTTGGATTTGCCGGCACTGGTCGATTGGCCGTTCTGAAGGTCCTCGCTAGTCGCTATCGCTCGACGCGCGGTCTGAGTCGGCCTTAACAACCGGGGTTTCGCTCGGCTCGCTCGGTTCCTAACCTCCAGCGCAAAACGCTTGGAGGCTCGCATGATTTTTCTCGCCGCCCAACCTGACATCACGCCGATCACGGATCTGATCGCGACGTGGATTCACATCGGCCAGGCGCTGGTCGCGTCGATAGGCGCGCTCGCGTTCATCTTCGCGTTTCTCTGGAAGATCACCGCGGCCGAGTCGAAATCGGCGCTGGCGGCCAAGCAGTGGATCCAGCGCATCGTCGTCGGGACGATCGGGGTCGAGGTCGCAGGCTCGCTGGTCGACATCCTGACCAAGTCGGTGCCGGCCGGCCGCTGATGGACTTCGGGCAGCTTGGCCAGCTGCAGAACCTGATCATCCAGCTCACCGAGATCGCCAATTTTCTATTTCCGTTCGCGCATCCGACCCTCATCGTCAAGACTCTGCTCGACGACAGCCTGGGGCTGCTGCTCAAGGTCTGGTTCGGATTCATCCTTCACACGACCGATTTCGAGACCGGCGCCGATTTCACATCCAATGCGACCATCCAGGCCTTCGAGCCTAAGGTGCAGCTCGTCGCCAACGGCGCCCTCGCGATCATTGCGATCTGGGCCTCCTACCGGATCATGTGGAGCCACGGCCTGCGCAGCCAGTTCACGGCCCGCATCTTGCTGCCACGGCTCCTGATCTCGGTCGTGCTCATCAACTTCGCGCTCCCCATGCTGCAGGCGGTGGTGCAGGCGAGCAACGCTGCGTGCGATGCGATCGTGAGCTTTGGCACGCTTCCGAACTGGTCGAGCTGGATGCACAACCTCACGCTCGATCCGTCGGCCGGTCCCCTGCAGATAGTCGCGACCGCCACTCTCATTCTCGGTTACGACCTCCTCGGGATCGCGTATCTGATCCGCTACACCATCCTCATCGTCCTCGCCATCACCGCGCCGCTTGCCGGTCTCTTGTTCACGCTGCCGGAGACCCACCACGTGGCCAAGCAGTGGAGCTCGATGTTCCTGACCAATCTCCTGATGCAACCGATGCAACTGTTCGTGCTCGCGATCGGCTTCGCGCTCGAGACCGACGGCTACACGCCGGTCCACCACCTCTTCGCGCTGGCGGCCCTGCTGGTGGTGTTCAAGGTGCCCGGGGCGATGGGCGGAGCAGAGAAAGCTGCGCACAAGCTGGAGTCGGCGTTGAAGACGGGCTTCAAAGCCGTCGAGCACGCCGTCGCTCACGCATGATGGGTTTGCTGCGGGTCGCGGCGATCGGCATTGCCGTTGTCCTCGTGTGGTCACTCGCCGCCGGACGCGTCGCCGGCGAGCAGCGGTTGCCGATCACTTCGATCGTTCCGGGCGCCGTGCTGACCCTTCCGTTTGGTTGCACCTCGCTCGATCTCGAGCCGTTCGATCCGCTCTGCCCTGGGTTACACATCCACACCGGCGTGGACCTGGCGGCGCCGACGGGCACCGCGGTACACGCGGCCTCGATTGGAGTCGCACACGCCGGGTTTGATCCGGGCGGGGCAGGCCTCTATGTTGCCGTGGCCGCCGGCGAGCACGTGCGGCTTCTCTATTGCCACCTCTCGCGAGTGCTCATCGTCGCGGGCGAATCGGTGACGCCGGGCCAGGTGATCGGTGAGGTGGGCGCCACCGGGCTCGCGACCGGCGCCCACTTGCATTTCGAGGTCCAGTTGGACGGCCGGGCGGTCGATCCGGTCAGCTGGCTGGCTTCTTAACAGGCACGGTTGGCGCCGTCGCGATCCGCGCATACGCTCGGTGTGAAATTCAACGGAGGTTCGAAATGATCAACAAGGTAATACTCGTCGGCCATCTGTCGGCGGACCCGGAGGTCCGCGCCACGCCCAAGGGCGTGTACGTCGCCAATATGCGACTGGCGACCAACACGTATGTGGGCAAGGATGAGGCGGGCAATAGCAAGGAGCAAACCGAGTTCCACCGCCTGGTCGTCTTCGGCAAACAAGCCGAGATTGCCGGGGAGTACCTGCGCAAGGGCCGGCTCCTCTACGTGGAAGGTCGCTTGCAGACCAATTCCTGGGACGACGCCACGACGGGCGTTAAGAAGTACCGCACCGAGGTGGTGGTCGACACGTACCAGATGCTCGGCCCCAAGCCCCAGGAGGTCGCGGCCTAGGCGCCCAGCGCCAGAGACAGGACCAGCAGCGCCTGGCCGGCCTGGTATATGACGATGTTCACAGGCTGGCCCCAGCGCGCCGGCTTGACGAAGCGATACCACGCGAAGATCACATCCGAGAAGAAAAAGAGCAAACCGCCCGCGGTAGCGACGAGATTGCCGCTGGCGGTGGCGCTCACTGTCATAAGCGAGATGACGATGGCGTAGGCCAGCACGGGGTTTTGCAGCTTGGCCCGGCCGGAGGCACGCAGGGCGCTTAGTACTGAGCGCAGGAAAAGCCCGGCTGTCGCCACCACGATGATGACCCCCGCGATCAGCCCCACGGCGCTGAAACCGGCGAAGCGAAAGCCCACCGCGTACGCGAGGTGGCCGGCAAGAAAGGCGCCGATTCCTGCGACGAGATAGTCGTCAGGAAGCATCAGGAGCACATCGCCCGCCAGACCGAGCACGAGGGCGACCACGAACAGCGCTCGCTCGCCCAGGCTGGCGGGGTGGATGAGGAGCGCCGCGGCGATCAACAAGACCATGACCGTGGGCTTGGTCGCGAACTCGAGTCGCTTGCTGTGGCGAAGGATCGCGGTCAGGTCGCCCGCGGAGGCGACGGCAGCCAGGACGAAGGCGGCCCAGGCCGGCGCGTTCATGACCTGAGTATCATCGGCGCCTTGCGTCGCGAGGGGCCTGGGCGTAATGATGTAATCCATGGCTGAAGACCTCGGCGCCTGGTTCGCGAGCCGGCTGCCTAAAGAGTGGTTCGCCGGCCCGGCCGAGGTCACGTCGGACGGCGAGGAGATCCTCGTGCTCGGCGTCCTTCCCGACGTTGAGCTCGCGGCCGGCACCGCTTCCGAGGCGCGGGAGTCGGCGCGGGTGGCCAGGATCGATCGATTCCGAGAGGAGACCCGCGACGAGCGGGTCAAGATTGCGCGGGATGCCGAACGGCGCTTCCGGCGCAAGGTTGCTTGGGGCGCCCGCTGCGGCGACGAGTCGCGGATCTTCACCACCCTGAGCCTCCCGGTGATGACGCGCCTGAGAATGCGTGAGCGGGGGGTACTCGACACCCTGGTGGCGGCGGGGGTCGCCCGGAGCCGGAGCGACGCCCTGGCCTGGTGCGTCCGGCTCGTCGGGATGCACCAGTCGGACTGGATCAAAGGGCTGCGAGAGGCCCTGGTCAAGGTTGACGAGGCGCGCGGCAAGGGCCCTCTGAACTAGCGCCGGACGCTAAACCGGGCGCAATTTCCGCACCGGACCCCCGTCGGGACGGTTGATACTGTGCGCGACTTGGGTGCCAAGAACGGCCATCAGCACGTTGTGGTCATCGGCGCGGGCCCGGCTGGGCTGACGGCCGCCTACGAGCTGTTGAAGCACGGCATCACGACCACCGTGCTCGAGAAGGACCCGACCTACGTGGGCGGGCTCGCCCGCACGGTCGAGCACAACGGATACCGATTCGACATCGGCGGCCACCGATTCTTCTCGAAGAACCAGGAGGTCGAGGACCTCTGGACCGAGATCCTGGGCCCAGAGATGCTGACCCGCGGCCGGTTGTCGCGGATCTACTATCGCGGCCGCTATTTCGCCTATCCCATACAGGCTGCCAATGCCCTGTGGAACCTGGGGCCGATCGAGGCGGTCCGCTGCATTGCCAGCTATGCGTATGCGCGGGTGAGGCCGGTCCGCAATCCGCGCAGCCTCGAGGACTGGGTGCGGAACCAGTTCGGGTGGCGTCTCTACAGCATCTTCTTCAAGACGTACACGGAGAAGGTGTGGGGAATCAGCACCAAAGAGCTGTCCGCGGACTGGGCGGCGCAGCGCATCAAGAGCCTCGATTTGTGGCTTGTCCTGAAGAGTGCCCTGTTGCCGCGCCGCCGCCCGACCAACCGCGGGGACATTGTGACCACGCTGATCGACAGGTTCAGATATCCCCGATTCGGCCCCGGCCAGATGTGGGAACGGGTGGCGGAGATCCACCGCGAGAAAGGCCGGCCTGTTTTGCTCGGCCGCGCTGTCGATCGAATCAAGCACGACGGTGGGCGCGTGACCACGGTGGTCACGAAGACCGCCGACGGGAAGACTGAGGAGCACCACGGCAGCGAGTTCATCTCGAGCATGCCGATCCGCGAGCTGGTCTCGCGCCTCGACCCAGCCCCGCCCGAAAATGTGCGCAAGGCCGCCGACAGCCTCTCGTATCGGGACTTCATCAGTGTCGCGGTGATGATCGATCGGGCGGACGTGTTCCCCGACAACTGGATCTACATCCACGACCCGACGGTCAAGGTCGGTCGCATCCAGAACTTCAAGAACTGGAGCCCTGACATGGTCCCCGACCAGAGCAAGACGTGCCTGGGCCTCGAGTACTTCTGCTTCGAGGGCGACGGCCTGTGGACGGCCGCCGACGATGCTCTCGTCGACCGAGCGCGCAGAGAGCTCGCGCAGCTCGGCATCTGCAGGCCCGAGGAGATCTTCGATGGCGTAGTCGTGAGGCAACGCAAGGCCTATCCCGTTTACGACGACGTCTACCAGGCCAAGGTCGATGTAATCCGCGACTACATCCGCAACCACCTGACGAACCTCCACCTGGCCGGGCGCAATGGCATGCACAAGTACAACAACCAGGACCACTCGATGATGACCGCCCTTCTAGTCGCGAGGAACATCGCCAAGGTCGGCGAGTACGACCAGTGGAACGTCAACGCCGACGCGGTCTACCACGAGGAAGTGCGCGTAGGCGAGAAGGATCTGTCAGGACGCCAGGTGCCCGAACGCCTGGCCGGGTCTGCGCGCTAGACGGTCTTCTCGCGAGCGAAGTTGGCCGCGATCAGGCTGGCCACGGCCAGGACCGCGAACAAGATCGCGTGGGTGGTGTGGTGGGCGGCATGCGGGTCAGAGACCGCGATCTGCAGCACGCCTTCGTAGTACAGCCCCGCGATGACGACGAACGCCACGGCCAGAATCACCAGACCGAACGCGAGTCTTCCCCTCACACCCGCAACGTTAGCAAAACCAGGCTGACCGCCCCTGCGGGGACGCAGTACCAGCCGTACGGGTCAAGGCGACCAGAGCGGAAGTAGCGCAGAAGAAATCGAGCGCTCGCATACGCCGCCAGGCCGGACAGAAGCGCGGCCACGACGTATTCGCCGAGCGGCACGCCGGTCGCGAGGAGTTGAGGCACTTCTACGAGGCCCGCCGCAAGGATCACCGGAGTCGCAAGAAGGAAAGAAAACCGCGCCGCCTCCTGGTGTCGCAGGCCTGCCAGCAGTCCCCCGCCGATGGTCACTCCCGACCGCGAGATGCCCGGCAGAAACGCCAGCGCCTGGCAGGCGCCGATAACGGCTGCGGCGCGAAAGCTGATGCGCTCGGCCGTCGCGAAGCTCTCCTCTTGCTCCGCACGACTCTTGGAGTCAAGCGAGGCGTGGCGTTCCGCACGCCGCCGGAGCAGCTCGAACCCGAGCAGGAGGAAACCGTTGATGACCAGGAAACCCGCGGCGACGTAGGGGCTGGCGAAGAGTGACTTGATGCGATTTTCCAGAAAGACACCAAGGATGCCGGCCGGGATCGTGCCGGTCAGGAGGAGCATGGCCAGGCGCTCCGGCTCGGTGGTGATTCGACCGCGCACTGCGGCAGTGAAGAAGCCGCGGATGATGGCGATCCATTGCTTCCGGTAGAGCACCAGCAGCGCGCCGGCCGTGCCCAGATGAAGCAGCACGAGGAAGGGCACGAACGTTGGGTCCGATTGCTTGAACCGCCAGTGCAGCAGGCTGGGGATGATCACCGAGTGCCCGAGCGATGAAACCGGGAACAGCTCTGTGGCGCCCTGGAGCAGGCCCATGAACAGCGCCTGCGGGAACGTCACTTAGAGGGCAGTTTCTCCAGCGCGTCCGTGAGCAGCCGGCGCGATTGCTCGAACTCGCGATGGACGGCCATGTCTTCGGCCTGCCCAAGGATCGCAACGACCTCCTCCCATCGTTCGGGCTCGCGCTCCTCGAGAGCGGCGCGCACCTGGCCGATGGTTTGAGTCGCGAACAGCAGGCCCCCGCCCGGGTTGTCCAGGATCTCGCGCGCGAGCTCCAACTGGCGTCGAGCCCACGGGATCACCTGCTCTCCGGGATGGGTCTCCAGCGGCTTTGGGTGAAGCACTTCCATGCCCTAATTCTCAATGAATCCCATCCGCGGGAGGAGACGCAGGCCCCTCCCGTGCCTGCGGCACGGGGGCCCCAGAGGAAGTGGCCGGGTCGGCTTCGCCGACGGCGCGATGAGGGGGAACCGGCAGGTTCCCTCTCATTTTCCTATTGTCGGGCAAGACCGCTGAGCGCCTCGCCCGTGAGGCGGTACACGGTCCAATCGGAGTTCGGCCGTGCTCCGAGGCGCTCGTAGAACTTGATCGCGTCCCGGTTCCAGTCGAGCACGGCCCACTCCAGGCGGCCGCACCCGCGCTCGACAGCGAGGCGAGCCAGGTGTGCCAGCAGCATCCGGCCGATCCCCTGGCCGCGTTGCTCCGGGAGCACGAACAGGTCCTCCAGGTAGATCCCCGGCCGGCCCAGGAAGGTCGAGAAATTGTGGAAGAACAACGCGAAGCCCACGGGCCGGCCATCGTCCTCCGCCAGCACGACCTCCGCGTAAGGCCGGTCGCCGAACAGCCCCGCGGCGAGAAGCTCCTCTGTCATCACCACTTCTTGCTCCAGCTTCTCGAAGCGAGCGAGCCCGCGGATCAGCTCGGCGATCACCGGCACGTCGTCCCGGGTGGCGGAGCGAAGGCGCGTGGTCACTTCGGCCGGTCGCGTAGGCGATAGACCAAGCGCATGGCGCCATGCGTCTCAGAGAAGCTCGCGATCTTGTTGTCGACGAGACCCGCAGCGAGCCCGCCGTCGATGACGTCGGTATCGCGCAGCGTGCTCCGGCCGCCCTTCGGTCGAATCACCCAGATCGCGCCGTTCGGCTCGATCCAGCGTTTCACCTCGTCGAGCTTGCGAAGGTCCGCAGGCGAATCCGCGCCCATGAAGACGAGGTCGCATTTCGATCGCGGCTTCCCGGCCACGATGTCGGCGGTGCGCTCCCGCAACAGCTTGATGAATCCAGGATCGTCGAGGTTCACGATCGCAATCTTCGAGCCGGGCTTCACGCCCAGCTTGTCGAGCAGAGGTCGGGTCGAGGATTGATCAGGGCTCGGACGCTTTGTGACCATCGCTCCCGCCCCTGATCGCTCCGAAGACGATCACGCCCACCAGCCACGCGGCATAAGCACCGGCGATGGCGAGCACCACCACCGGGACCGCGCTCGCGACCCGGCTGGTCAACAGGAGGCCCAGACCGATAAAGCCGGCCAGCACGATCGCGCCGGCAACGACACCGGCCGCGGCACCCGCTATGTTCGCGGGCCTCAGACCTCGACCACCTGCAGATCGGTCACTGCATCCTCGACGGTGCCGGAATACAGGTGGTTGAACATGAATCGTGTCTTCGGATGGCGGCTCTTGAGCTCGGACGCGGATTCCCAGCTCATGTGGCTGAACACATCTCCGGGCCCGGTGGCCTCCACGATCGCGACATCGGCGCCGTCCACGAGCGCATCCAGCGGAGCAGTCGCCTCAGTGTCGCCGGAATATGCGAGGAGCCGGCCGTTGATATGGATTCGGTATCCGTTCGACCCGCTGGTGCCGTGGTCGAGCTTGATGGTCTGGTACTTGTAGCCGGCCGCGGTCCCCGATGGCTGCGCCGTGTGGTAGTGCACGTTGAACTTCGGTCGCATGACTTTCTTCCAGTCAGGGCCCCAACTCACGTCCCACAATGCCTCGAGCCTCTCTTCGACCCCTTCCGGCCCGATGAACGTCAGCGGGCGCGGGTCGACGAAGACTCGATGAAGCACGAACGGAGGCAGGCCCAGCGTGTGATCGCCGTGGAAGTGCGTAAGGAAGACGGCGTCGATGGCGCCGGGGTCAACACCCACGCGCCGCATGTGCGGCAGGAGCGGCGCGCCGCCGTCCAGCAGAAGGCGGCCGTTGACAACCACAGCCCCGTTATAACGGTCGGTGGAAAAAGCGGCCCCCGTGCCGAGGAAGGCCAGCCTTAGGCGATGGTTACCGTCGGATTCAGGTACACGTCCTGAATTGCGTGTAGTAACTCGACTCCCTCCTTCATCGGACGCTGGAACGATTTGCGACCACTGATGAGCCCCGTGCCACCCGCGCGCTTGTTGATCACGGCGGTGCGGACGGCCTCCTTGAGGTCGCTCGCGCCGTGGGACTCGCCGCCGGAGTTGATGAGGCCTGCACGGCCCATGTAGCAGTTGATCACCTGGTAACGACACAGATCGATCGGGTGGTCGGTCGCTAGCCGGTCGTACATACCCGGTGCGGTCTTCCCGAAGCCAATGACCTCGAAGCCCCGGTTGGTGTCGGCGAGCTTCTGCTTGATGATGTCGGCCTCGATCGTTACACCGAGGTGGTTAGCCTGGCCGGTGAGATCCGCAGCAGTTTCATAATTCACGCCGTTCTTGTTGAAGCTCGAGTTGCGTAGGTAACACCACAGCACGGTGGCCATGCCCAGCTCGTGCGCGGCGTGGAAGGCGACCGCGACCTCCTGCAGCTGGCGGTCGGACTCAGGAGAACCGAAATAGACGGTTGCACCCACCGCGACCGCGCCCATTTCCCATGCCTCTTTCACAGTTCCGAACAGGATTTGGTCGTACTTTGTGGGGTATGTCAGGAGCTCGTTGTGGTTGAGCTTGCAGATGAAAGGGATGCGGTGGGCGTAGCGGCGCGCCACGGATCCGAGCACACCGAACGTGGAGGCGACCGCGTTGCAGTTGCCCTCGATGGCCAGCTCGACGATCTTCTCCCCGTCGAAGTAGATCGGGTTGGGGGCGAAAGAGGCGCCGGCGGTGTGCTCGATCCCCTGGTCGACGGGCAGGATGGACAGGTACCCAGTGCCGCCCAGGCGGCCGTGCTCGAACATCGACTGCAGGCTTCGCAGCACCCGGGTCGGGCGGTCGCTGTCCTTCCATACTCTGTCGATGAAATCCGGGCCGGGCAGGTGGAGCTGCGACGCGGGCACCGTCTGGCACTTGTGCCCGAGGAGATCGGCAGCGTCGGCGCCCAGGATTTCCTCCAATTTCCCCACCGACCCCTTGGTGACTGTAGCCATCAATTCCTCTTACACATTTGGTTAGTGCGACAGTGATACGTCGCAGGTTCGCCGATTCGCTTCCGTCACTCTATAGTGCACCGACATGACCGAGCGGGCTAGCGAACTTCTCAGCGAGCTCGCGGACCGGTTATCCGCTGACTCCCGCGACAGCGGCCAGGTGGTCGCTGAGTCGGTGCGGGCGCTCGAGCCCGACCTGCTCCGGATGCAGCAGGATGGCGCGTCGATCGAAGAGCTCGTCCGCACATCGGTCGGCTTCCTGGAGATCCTTTTCCGCTCCCTGCGCGTGGATTCCCGGGTGCCCTGGCAGCAGTACTACACGCTCGCTCGCGAGACCTCGAGGCGGTTTGCCGAGAAAGGCATTCCGCTCGAGTCGGTCCTGGAGGGCGTGGCCGTGTTCCGTCGTTCGGTGATCGCCCGGGTCACCGAGGAGATGGCAGGCAACCAGCACGCAGACGAGGTGCTGGTACTGGCGCAGAGCCGGCTCGGGGATGTCGTCGAGCACCTGAACTCGAGCTTCATCCGGGGCTATCTCGATTTCACAGAGACCCGGTACCACGCGCGCCAGACCGAGCTTTACGCGCTGTACCACATCGCCAGCGCGCTCGGGCGCTCGCTCGACGTGGCCGAGATCGCCGAGGTCGGCCTGCGGGAGACGCTGAAGGTCTTGGGCCTCCAGGCCGGTGCGCTGTGGACGCGGGAGGGCGCGCGGCTGATGCTGGCCAAGACCCTAGGCCTGCAGCCGGGCGAGGAAGAGGAGTTCGAATCGGGGCGATCGGGGGCCAGGGTCCGCGTGGTGGAGATCGCCTCAGGCCCTGCCGAGTCACGCGTCGACCGCATCACCGGCGAGTGGAGCGCCATCCGAGCCGAGCTGCGGACGAGCGGCTTCCTGCTCGGAGCGATGACCGTGGCGACCCGTCTGCCGCGAACCTTCGAGCCCAGCGACCTGGAGTTCGTGGCCGCGGTCGCCGACCAGATCGCCGTCGCGCTGGGTCGCGCGCGGCAGCACACCAAAGAGGCGCGGACGGACTACCTCACCGGGCTCGCCAACCGGCCGGAGTTCGAGCGCGCGATCGACCGCGCGGTCGCCGCCGCACAGCGCCACAAGCGCCGCATCGCCCTGATGATGATCGACCTCGACAACCTGAAGGAGATCAACGACTCGCAGGGCCACCACGTGGGCGACGAGGCGATCCGCGTGCTGGCGCATGAGCTGCAGCGCGCGGTCCGCGCCACCGACACATGCGGCCGGCTCGGCGGCGATGAGTTCGGGGTCGCGATGCCCGACGCAGACGAGCGCCATGCGAACGAGGTGGGCGCTCGCGTCCGCGCGGCGCTCACGGAGCTCAACCAGACCTCCAAGGCGCCGGTGCCGGTCGAGTTCAGCATCGGGGTGGCTGCCTGGCGGCCGGGGATGGACTGGCAGGCGATGTACGAGCTTGCGGACAAGGCTCTGTATGTGGACAAGCGGCGCCGCCACGTGCACCGCAAGAAGCTTGGCGCCGGCCGGGCGCAGGGCGCATCTGGCTAAGCCGGCTTCCGGCTCGGTCCTCGACCAGGAGTTCTTCGATCGCGACACCGTCACGGTCGCGCGCGAGCTGCTGGGCAAGGTGCTTGTGCGCGAGGTCGGCGGCACGCGGCTGTGGGGCCGGCTCGTCGAGGTCGAGGCGTATCTGGGACCGGACGACCTCGCCGCCCACTCACGTGGCGGGCGGCGGACGCCTCGGACCGAGGTGATGTTCGGCAAGCCGGGGCATGCCTATGTCTACTTCACATACGGCATGCACTGGTGCCTCAACTTCGTGACCCGGGAGGAAGGCGTGCCACAAGCGGTGCTCGTCCGCGCACTGGAGCCAGGCCCTGGCGTCGGAAGATGCGCCGGACCAGGGTTGGTCACGCGTGCGCTGAGCATCGACCGCGCCCTGAACGGCGTCAGGCTGCTGCCCCCAGACCTCTACGTGATCGATGACGGCGCGCCCCGGCGGCGCGTGTATGTCACTCCGAGGATCGGAGTCCAGGGCACGGGTCGCTGGGAGAAGCGACTCTTGCGCTTCTGCTACGA
>CATPBF010000111.1 GCA_955652585.1 Candidatus Dormiibacterota bacterium
GACCGGGGTGCTCACGGTGATCGGCGTGGTGGTGATGATGTTCGTGGTGTCGCCTCTGCTGGCGCTGATCGCGCTGGCCATAGTCCCGGTGTCCATCGTCATTACGACTCAGGTCGCGAAGCGCTCGCAGAAGCTTTTTGCCGCGCAGTGGGCCCACACGGGCGCCCTGAACGGTCACATCGAGGAGGCCTACACCGGGCACGAGCTGGTGAAGGTGTTTGGGCGCCAGCGCGAAGTCGAGGAGGTGTTCCGCGATCGGAACGAGAAGCTGTACCAGGCCAGCTTCGGGGCGCAGTTCATCTCGGGGCTGATCCTCCCGTCGATGATGTTCATCGGCAACCTCAGCTACGTCGCCATCGCCGTCATCGGGGGCGTACGCGTCGCCACCGGCACGATGAGCCTCGGGGACGTTCAGGCCTTCATCCAGTACTCGAGGCAGTTCACCCAACCCTTGACCCAGGTCGCGTCCATGGCCAACCTGCTCCAGTCCGGGGTCGCGTCTGCCGAGCGCGTCTTCGACCTGCTCGACGCTGAGGAGCAGCGGGCTGAATCCGCCCGCCCGGCGCTGCCGGCCAGCCGGCACGGCCGGGTCGAGTTCGAAGACGTGTCGTTCCGATACGTCGCGGACCAGCCCCTCATCGAGAACCTGTCCCTCGTGGCCGAGCCAGGACACACGATCGCGATCGTGGGCCCCACCGGGGCCGGGAAGACCACCCTGGTGAACCTGATCATGCGGTTCTATGAGCTGGACGCGGGACGGATCACCCTTGACGGCCTTGACATCACGACCATGCGCCGTGACGACCTGCGGTCACAGATCGGGATGGTGCTGCAGGACACGTGGCTCTTCGGCGGGACTATTCGCGACAACATCGCTTACGGCAACCCGCGCGCAACCGAAGAGCAGATCCACGCCGCGGCGGAGGCAACCTTCGTCGACCGGTTCGTGCGCAGCCTGCCCCTCGGCTACGACACGGTCATTGATGACGAGGGGAGCAACATCAGCGCCGGCGAGAAGCAGCTGCTGACAATCGCCCGCGCCTTTCTCGCCGACCCGTCGCTGCTAATCCTCGACGAAGCCACAAGCTCGGTCGACACGCGCACCGAGGTTTTGGTTCAGCGAGCCATGGCCGCCTTGCGGTCCGACCGCACGAGCTTTGTGATCGCACACCGGCTGTCCACCATCCGCGATGCCGACCTCATCCTGGTGATGGAGTCCGGCCGGATTGTCGAGCGCGGCACTCACGAGGAGCTGCTAGCCGCGCGCGGCGCCTACCACCGGCTCTACGCGGCGCAATTCCGCGGCGGCGCCGAGGAATCGGCAGAAGAGCGGTCCAGCGTGCCCACTGCTGCGGCCTGATCCCCTAGTCTCCGATTCCGCACGTTTGACGCCAACGGCGCCCTTCGACGCCTCTGATAGCGCGTGTTTGGCGCCAGCGGTGTGTTACATCCTCAAAAACGACACAAGTTAGCGACGCCCGCCGGCGGGCGCCGCTTTCTTGAACGGCTCGAGCAGGTGCTTGGCGAAGAGGTCGAGCTGGGAAAGGTCGGCGGTCATCGTATGGAGAAACATGTGCTCCACGCCCGCGTCGATCCTCTGCTGGATGCGGACCTGGATCTCGTCGATCGTGCCGGTCAGATAGACGGCCTCGATGTACTCCCACGGCCGCTCGTCGGAGATGATCGCGAGCATGCGCGTCTTCTGCTCGGCCACCGCGTCGCTGTGTTTGGCCTTCTCCGTCAGCCAGACGAAGTTCTCGTGCGCGACCGTGAATCCCTTTGCCTGTCGCGACGAGCTCTGCCGCGCGAGCTCGCCGTCGATTTCCTTCATGTCTTCGACGATCTGGTTCGGGGCCGAGGTGGGACGAGCGATCCAGCCGTCCCACCGGCAGATACGCTGCAGCACCCTGGGATCCATCGTCGGCCGGTCGGGTGAGGCCTCGTGCGCAAACTGGCGGCCGCCTGCAACCCAAACCGGCGGCACTTGCGCCAGGGGCTCGACCGTGATGTTCGAAAACTGGTGGAAGGTACCTTGATACGTCTGGTCGGGCGCGTTGAGCACCTGCATCGACGCGTTGAGCACCTCGTCGGTCCGGCGCCCACGCTGCCCGCTAGTGCCGCCGGTCGCCTCGAATTCAGGCGGATACCAACCCGTCCCCACCCCATAGATGAAGCGTCCGCCCGATAGGTGCTGCAGGGTCGCGATCTCCTTCGCCAGCACCACCGGGTTGTGAGTCGGAAGCACCAGGATCGAGGTCCCGAGCGCGATCCGAGTCGTCACTGCGGCCGCAAATGACAGGGTCACCATCGGCTCGGTCCAGCTGACCCGGTAGAACCGCTGGGCGGTCAGCAGGTGGTCGGTCGCGAAAAGCGAGTCGAATCCCAGCTCTTCTGCATGGACTGCAAAACGCCGGATCTGCTCGCCATGCCGATTTTCTTCACCCGGCAGCAGGTACGTGGGTAGAAAGACGCCCAGCTTCAAATCACGTGCTCCTTACGGCAGTCGCCGACGAGACCGCATTATGTTGACAGTCATTTGGCTGAGACCGTCCGCCTGCCTCGCGCCAACGGGACCTCCTACGACTACAAGCCCGCGGGAGAGTTTCGTTATGCCGCCGGCGGCTCGGCGCCCCGTTCGCGGATTGCTTACGCGGCCACGCATGTAGTCGCCGATTCGCTCGGCGCGATCGATTGGGAGAGCACCCTCGCCTTCCGCCGCCACATCTGGGGCTACGGGCTTGGGGTCGCCGAGGCCATGGATACGGCTCAGCGCGGAATGGGGCTCGACTGGGACGCGAGCAGAGAACTCATCCGGCTCTCGATGGCAGAGGCGCGAGCCGCAGGGGGCAAGATCGTCTGCGGTGCCAACACCGATCAGCTGGCGCCGGGCTCGGCCCGCGACCTGCGCGATATAGAGGTCGCGTACGAGGAACAGTGCGAGCTCATAGAGTCGCTCGGCGGACAGGTTGTGGTGATGGCGAGCCGCGAGCTCGCGAGGATCGCCCGCGGACCTGAGGACTACGCGCGCGTCTACGGTCGTGTGCTCTCGCAGCTCCAACAGCCGGCCATCATCCATTGGCTGTGTGACATCTTCGATCCGGCGCTGGCCGGCTAC
>CATPBF010000112.1 GCA_955652585.1 Candidatus Dormiibacterota bacterium
ACGAACGGGATGGCGGCGTCGCGGTGCAGGCGCTCGTCCGCGACGCCGACGTCGAGGACTCCGAGCTGGTCGCCCGAATCTGTCCGCTGCTCGCCGCGGCCGTGCGACTGGTGGCCCATCGCGTGATCCGCAACCGCGGCACCGTGTGCGGGAGCCTGGCCCACGCAGACCCGGCCTCTGAGCTGCCCGCGGTGCTGCTGGCACTGGGCGGACACGTGGTCGCGCGCTCGACTCGAGGCGATCGCACGATCCCCGCCGCGGATCTCTTCACCAGCCTCATGCAGACCGCGCTCGCGCCCGACGAGCTGCTGGTCGAGGCCTGGTTCCCAGCGTCACCGAAGCAATCCGCGATCGCGGAGGAGTCGCGACGGCACGGCGACTTTGCATTGGCCGGCGTGGTTCGTGCGGGCGACCGGCTGGCCCTCTTCGGCGTGGCGCCAACACCGGTGCTTGCCGATCCGAAACATCCCACCCAGGGCTTGCAGCCCAGCGGCGACCTGGAGGCCACGCCCGAATTTCGCCTTCACCTGGTCCAGGTCCTCACCGACCGGGTCTTCGCCGCGTGAAGGTCAATGGCGTCATGCATCAAGCACCAGCCGATCCGCGCCGGCTGCTCTCGGATCACCTGCGCCACGACCTCGGCCTCACCGGCACCCACGTCGGGTGCGAGCACGGCGTGTGCGGGTGCTGCACCGTGCTGCTCGATGGCGCGCCGATCCGGTCGTGCTTGATGCTCGCGGTGCAGGCAGAGGGGCACGAGGTCACGACCATCGAGGGCCTGGCGGCTCCGGACGCCCCGCTTCACCCCGTGCAGCAGGCCTTCCACGAGTGCCACGGGCTGCAGTGCGGATTCTGCACGCCGGGTTTCGTGCTGTCGGTGGTCGGCCTCCTGAACCAGCATCCCAACCCGACCCCCGAGCAGGTCGACGAAGGCATCAGCGGCAACCTCTGCCGCTGCACGGGCTACGCATCGATCCGCCGGGCCGTCACCCGCGCGGCCGAGCTCACCCCCTCTCCCCGCAGGGGAGAGGGGCGTGGAGCAGAGAGGCCGAAGAAATGACCACCCGCTGGTTCGGGGCGAGGGTGCAGAGGGTCGAAGACGACCGGCTGCTGCGCGGCAAGGGCCACTTCACCGACGATATTCACGAAGGCGCTCTCGAGTCCTATCTGGTCCGCTCGCCCTTCGCGCACGCGCGCATCAAATCAATCGACGTGAGCGCGGCGCGGGCGCTAACCGGGGTGGTGGCCGTGTATGTCGCCTCCGATCTGCCCTTCGGCGAGACCGACCTGCCCATCCTCATCCCGCACCCCAACCTCACGCACGGCCGCACGCAGCGATGCCTCGCGTCGCACGTGGTGCGCTACGTCGGCGAGGCCGTGGCCTTCGTGGTCGCCGAAAACCGCTACATCGCCGAGGATGCCGCCGACCTGGTCGAGGTCGACTACGAGCCGCTGCCGGTCGTGATCACGCCCGAAGTGTCCGCAAAAGCGCAGCACCTCGTGCACGACGGCGTGCCGGGCAACGTTGCAGCCGAGATGCTCCAGGAGGTGGGGGACGTGAAGGCCGCGCTGGCCAAAGCACCCCACCGGAAGCAATTGCGCCTCCGCTTCGAACGCGGCGCCGCGAGCCCCATGGAAGGCCGCGCCGTGTGGGCTCGCTGGTCCGAATCCGAGCACCGGCTCACCGTCTACGACTCCACGCAGTCGCCCACCTCCATCCGCGGCGGCCTCGCCGTGCTCTTCGGCCTCCCGGAATCGGACGTGGACGTGATCGCCCCCGACGTCGGTGGCGGCTTCGGGCCGAAGATCATGCTGTTCTACCCCGACGAGCTGCTCGTCCCGTTCGCGGCGATGCGGCTGGGCAGGCCGGTCAAGTGGACCGAGGACCGCCAGGAGCATTTCACCGCGGTCAATCAGGAGCGCGGCCAGGTGCACGAGGTGGAGGTGGGCTTCGACAAAGACGGCCACGTGCTGGCGCTCAGCGACGACTTCATCCACGACGCCGGCGCCTACACGCCGTACGGGATCATCCTGCCCATCATCACGGCCGCGCAGGTGCCCGGTCCGTACCGCGTACCCAACTACCGCGTGCGCTTCCGCGACGTGTACACCAACGCCACGCCCACGTCGCCATATCGCGGCGCCGGCCGCCCGCACGCGTGCTTCGTCATGGAGCGGACTCTGGACGCGATCGCCGCCGAGCTCGGACTCGACCGCGTTGAGGTTCGCCGCCGCAATCTCATCCAGCCGAGCGAGTTCCCTTACGACCTGGGGGTCGCATGGCAGGACGGCAACCGCGTCGTCTACGACAGCGGCAACTATCCGGCCCTGGTGGAACGGGCGCTCGAGATGCTCGGCCCTCGGCCCGCGGGCGACCACGTCGGCATGGGTCTCAGCCCCTACGTCGAGGGGACTGGGGTCGGGCCGTACGAAGGCGCCCACGTGCAGGTGCTGGTGTCGGGCAAGGTGGTCGCCGCGACCGGCATCCCCAGCCAGGGGCAGGCCCATGCGACCGTCTGGGCGCAGATCGTCGCCGACGAGCTGGGCGTCGACGTCGCCGACGTCGAGGTCACCAGCGGCGACACGCGCAAGTTCCAGTGGGGGGTGGGCACATTCGCGTCACGCGGTGCGGTCACCGCCGGCAACGCCATGGCCGTGGCGGCGGGCATGGTCGCCGAGAAGGCGAAGCACATCGCCGCCGATCAGCTGGAGGCGAACCCCGCCGACCTGGAGCTCGTCGACGGCCGCGTGCGCGTGAAGGGCTCGCCCGAGCGCGGCATCCCGCTGGCCGCGGTCGCGGTGCTCGCCAACCCCATGCGCTACGCGTTCGGCGGCGGCACCGAAGCGGCGACGCAGTTCACGCCCAGGCCCAGGCCGGGGCCGCCGCTGGCGGATGGCGAGCAGCCGGGGCTCGAGGCCACCGGCTACTTCAGTCCGACCGGGTCGACCTGGGCCGCGGGCTGCCACGCCGCCTACGTGAGGATCGACCCCAAAACGTTCCGGCTCGAGATTCTCAAGTACGTCGTCGTCCACGACTGCGGCCGGTTGATCAACCCGATGGTGGTCGAGGGGCAGATCGAAGGCGGCGTCGCGCAGGGCATCGGCGGTGCGTTCTACGAGCGCCTCGCGTACGACTCGGACGGGCAGCTGCGCAACGCGTCCTTTATGGAATTCCTCATGCCCTATGCGACCGAGATCCCACCGATCGAGATCGACCACATCGAGACGCCCTCACCCCTCAACCCGCTGGGCATCAAAGGAGCGGGGGAGGCGGGTGTGATCCCGGTGGGTGCGGTGCTCGCGGCCGCGGTCGAGGAGGCGCTCGGCGTGCCCATCACCGAGATGCCGCTCTCACCCCTGAGGCTCTTCGAGTTGACCAGATGACGCCAGCCTGGACCGGCCGTGCACTTGTTCGAACGCTCATCTACCTCTATTTCGCGGTGGGCGCAAGCCTCATCGCGAGTGGGGTGATCTTCGCCATCTGGCTCGACTTCGGCGGCTCGGCCAACACATATCCATCGACTTTCGCCTGGTTGGCGTTCCTGGCAATCCTGCTGACCCTTGTCGCCACGACTCGCGGCCAGTTCGGACGGCCGGTGAGCCTCCGCAAGTGGATTCCCCTGTGTTTGCTCGCGTCGATCGGCCTACTACCTCTGGTGCTCCTTTTCGGCGCGACGAGTACGACCGGCTGAGGCAGCAACCTGACACCAGTACTGGGCGAGGGCCGAAAGTCCCAGTGACAGCCGGACGACGCAGGTCTAGGTTGCGAGCAACAAGATGTATCTACTGGGCAGGATCGCAGGGCTCGTGACGCGAATGCTCGACCGGCGCACGCGCTGGGTCGAGATCTCGGTCACCCGCGCGTGGAGTCACGACCTACCGCCGCGCCTTTTCGATCTCGGAGATCTCTGATCCTCTAGTTCTGCGCATCCGCCCTGACGACGGCCGCGACGATGTTGCCCCCCGGCGGTCCCTGGTGTGAGTTGCGCTCGCCTCCGCTCACGTAGTTCGTGGTGCGCCCGGTCACCGACGCCACGAGCATCCCTCCGAGCGCCTTCCCAATCTGATAGGCGTCCGCGTCGTCCAGAAGCGTGATCCTCTGCCCGCGGATCTGATCGCTCCCTGGTATGACCGACTTGGCGAAGACATGCACGAGGCGTGAGAGATCGCTTTCAGAAGGCAAGGCGCTGAATTGAAGGCCGGCAGCGCGAAGCGCGTTCCTCACGCCCTCGGCGTCGATGAAGTCGCGCGTGACGGCATGGCCGATACGCAGCCGGCTTCGCGACGTGATCGAGTTGCCGAAAACAACCACCTCGCCGTGGCGCTTCTCGCCCCCTGACGAGGTCATGGCAACCTCGCTGTACAGGTTCCAGTCGCGCCGCACAACTTGATCAGACAGCGACGATTCCGGCACCTCGCCCAGCGCCATCGCCACTCCGAGCGCGGCCGCGTCGTTCGCGTAGACCCCCGCGCCCTCGGGTCCGAACGTGAGGTCGTGCGACACCACCGTCTTCCCGCGCGACTCAGCGTCCTTGATGCTCGCCGTTGTGAGCCCCGGCACCTTGACCATCACCAGGTGCACGTCCTTGGGATCGGTCAGGCCGGCGTCCGTCATCGCCAGGTGCGTGGCTGCCGCCACCTTGCGGATCTGGCCCATACGGCCGACCTCCTCGGGCGGCATCGGATCGGACCCGGCCCGGCCGACGACCAGCATCTTTTCGCCGTGTGAGTCGACGCCCTCATCCGGAACCTCGACCCACTCGCGCGTGACGGCCGCGATGTGCGGCGTGATCACGCCGGGACAACCGCCCGACAGCACGAAGATGACCTGCTTGGCGACCTCGCTCGCGGGAATGCCAAGGAACTTCCCCGTCCATTCGCGCAGCACCACGTCGGCCCACACGCGGCCCCAGTCGTCGTGCGCGCCGGTGCCTTCGGTCTTGCCCACCAGCGCGACGAGCGTGTCGGGCTTGATCTTTCCCGAGTCGGCCAGCGCCTGCAGTCCGGTCGTGTCGGCCGGCGTGGCCATGGGACAGACGAACAGTTCGACCCTTTGAGCTTTCATGACGTACACATTGTCAGTCGGCGCCAGGCGGGCGCTGGAAACCGAAGCCGGGCAGCGCCTCGAGCTGCTCCGCGAGGGCCAGGAGCTGCCACTCGCGGCCCGCGGGCGCAATCAGCTGCACGCCCACCGGCAGCCCGTCGTGCAGGCCGGCCGGGACCGACACCGCGGGCGTGTGGGCGAAGCTCACGGGCAGGACGAACTGGATATAGCGCCCGTACAGCTCGCTGAGGAAGGGCGGCACGGCCTCGATCGGCATCGGGACCAGGCCCAGGGTGGGGGTGAGCAGGAAGTCGAAGTCGGAGAGCAGTGGCTTCACCACGACTCGGAATGCGGCGTTGGTGGCACTTTCGAAAGCCTGAAAGTAGTCGAGCGCCGACAGCGCGCGCCCCTGCTCGACCAGCTTGCGGATGCCGGGGGCGAACAGCTGCGGGTCGGCGGGGAAGGACGCCATGCTCGCCCGCCGCACCACGCCATAGCCCGCGGCCACCGCCTCCGATTCCCAGTCGATCCGCTTCACGCGGTAGCCGGCTGACTCGAGCGCATCGGCTGCCCGCCGGCAGGCGTCCGAGGACGCTCCGTCCATCCCGAGCGCGGTCGTATCGGCGACGCCGATCCGGAGGCCCTTCGCGATCGGCGATTTCTCAGGCAAGGCGGAGTCCGCCATCACATAGAAGAGCAGCCGCACATCACCGACGGTCCGGCCCAGTGGGCCGACGACCGAAAGCCCAGCAGGGTCGATGATCTCGCAGGGCACCCGGTCCGGCGAGGGGCGCAGGCCGACGACTCCGCAGCATGAGGCTGGGATCCGAATCGAGCCGCCCATGTCGGTGCCCATCGCGACCGTGGCCATCCCCGCGGCCACGGCAGCGGCGCTGCCGCCGCTCGAACCGCCAGGGGTGACGCCGCCTCGCCACGGGTTGTTGGTGGCCGGAAAGATGGCGTTGGTCGTCCCTACCGCCGCCGCCAGCTCCGGGAGGTTGGTCTTCCCCAGAATGGCCGCACCGGCCGCCCGGGCTCGTGCCACGGGGACCGTGTCCGCTTCGGGAACCCGGTCGCGCCACACGGCGCTGCCGTCGGTCCACGGCATGCCCGCCACCGGCAGGTTGTCCTTCACGGCCAGCGTGACGCCGGACAACGGACCAGTCCCCGCCCGCGCGTTCCGATCCACGTACACGTACGCGTGAATGCGCGGTTCCAGCCGGTCAATGGCGGCGAGATGCGCCCGAACCACCGCTTGGGGGTCGTCGGTCATGTGATCTCTTGCCATTGTCGTTCCGAGCGGCGACCTTGACACCCAGAATTCAACGGATGTAGAATTCATCGAACGTTGAATTAGCGCGAAGGAGGCAGGTGGGAATGTCGAGTCGAAGGCAATCGCTAGCGGGTCTGGTGCCGCCTCTGGTCGGCGGCCTCCTGATCGTGGTCGTGTTCATCGGCCTGATCGGGACGGCGATCCGGAGTCCGCAGCCGCACGACATCCCGGTGGGCCTGGTCGGGCCCGCACCTGCCGTGCAGCAGATGACTTCGGCATTCGGAACCAACGCGCCCGGAGCATTTCAGTTCACGACCTACGCCTCGGAGCAGGAAGCACGGGCCGCACCCGACGATCGGTCCGTGGAC
>CATPBF010000113.1 GCA_955652585.1 Candidatus Dormiibacterota bacterium
CAGGACGATCGCTCCCGCGATGGCGTACCCGGTTCCCCCGGACAACTCGCCGATGACGAATCCGGCGGCCAACCAGACCAGTAGAAACAGCGCCACGACGACGATGCTGTTGCGCTTGTTGCGGGTGATCTGGTGGTACATCCGGGTCAGATATTACGAGGACGTGCGGCGCTCCCTGCCCAGGGATCGGCCCACCGACCTCGCCAGCCACCGGCCCCAGATCTGGGCCCAGACCAGCCCGTTCCCGAACGCCGACTGGTCCTCGGCGTGATGCTTGAAGTGGTAAGTCCACATCGCTCGATACTCCTCGTAGAGCATCTGGCGCCGATCCGAGCCCTCAGGAGCCTCCCGTTCGTGGTGGCTGGCGACCGCCGTCGGTAGGTAAAACACCTTCCACCCGCCTAGCTTCAGCCGGTAGCAGAGGTCGATGTCCTCCCCATACATGAAGTAGCGCGGGTCGAAAAAGCCGACGCGATCCAGCGCGGCCCGGCGGATCATCAGGCAGTCGCCGGTGCCGGCGTCGATCTCGTGGGCGTCCGAGTCGTCCATGAAGCCCATGTTGTGGCGTCCGAAACGAGGGCTCTTCGGAAAGAGCCGGCTCAGGCCGATCGTGCGGTAGAACAGGGTGCTCGGCACTGGGAAGGCGCGACGGGAGTTCGGGTCGATCTTGCCGTCCGGCATCTGGAGGCGAGGACCGACTGCGCCCGCGTCAGGTCGCGTGAGCAGGAAGTCGGCCAGGCGGCCGACGCACTGCTGGTCGACCATGACGTCGGGGTTGAGCAGCAACACGAACCGGCCGGTGCAGCGCTCGAGCCCGACGTTGGCCGCGCGGCTGTAGCCGATGCTCTTCTCCTGGATGAGAACGGTCGCCTTCGGGAACTCAGCTGTGACGGCAGCGGCCGAACCGTCGCTGGAGTCGTTGTCGACGACCACCACCTCGATCGGCACTTCCGCGCTCGCGAGCAGCGCCTGCATGCACTGGAGGAGAAGGTCCTTGACGTTTTGGCTGACGATCAGCGCGGAAACAATTGGCTTGGGCGCTTCGGGCATCGCTGGTGAATTATCAACTCCAGGGGCTTCGCGACGCCTCAAGTAGAATTCCGGGGACGTGCTGACCGGCGCTAGATCGGACCTCCAGGAGCGCCTGGTCCAACTCAGCAAGAACCGGCTGATCCGGCAGAACGCGATCCTCTTCACCGGCGGCCTGGTCGCGGGCATCGGCGGTTTCGTGTTCCACGCCATCGCCGGCCGCATCCTTGGCCCGGCGATTTACGGCCAGGTGGCCTTCCTCATCGCGCTCTATGCAGTCGGCACGGCTCCGGCGCTCATTCTCATCGTCGTCCTCGCCCGCTACACGGCGACCCTGACCGCCCGCGGCGACGCCGGCGTGCGCTCACTGCTCGCGCGAACCAGTCGCCTGATCGCGATTCCTTGCCTGCTGGCGGTCCTGGTCACCACTCTGATGGCGCGCCCCGTCGCCGTCTTCGAGCACCTCGGCTCGCCGATCCCGGTGCTCATCCTCGGCTTCTCGATCGCCCTGATCTGGCAGGTGGCGATCCCCCGCGGGATCCTGCAAGGACTGCAGAGGTTCACATCGCTTTCGCTGAACCTTGCGCTCGAGCTGATCGTGCGGACCGTGATGGTGTTCATCCTCCTCAAGGCCGGCTACGCGGTGTCGGGCGCGATGGCGGCCGTGTTCATAGGTCTCGCCTTCGCGTTCGTGCTCGGCCTCGTGACGCTCCGCGACCATTTCCGGCGCACGGCATCACGCGTGCGCCTGCGCGTCATGGCAGGCTTCTCGCTGACGGCCGCCGCCGGGATCATCGGAATCCAGGTCCTCTACAACCAAGACGTCATCCTTGCCGAGCACTACCTCCCCAGCCACGACGGCGGCATCTACGGGGGCCTGAACAAGATCGGCACGATCCTGTTTTTCCTGACCTTGAGCGTGAGCCAGGTGCTCTTTCCGAGGGTGGTGGAGGCCGTGGCCAAGGAGCAGCACCCTGGCCGCATCCTGCTTTCTTCGGCCGGCATCCTGGCCGCGCTGGGGGCGGGCGCACTGCTCGTGTTCGCGGTCGCGCCCGGGCTGGTGGTGGGCGTGCTTTTCGGGCCGACCTTTCAGGACGCCCAGCCATACGTGTTCGCGGTCGGCGTGATCGGGCTCGCGCTCTCGCTCGACAACCTGCTCGTGCAGTTCTTCATGGCCGTGCACGACCGGGTCTTCGTGCCCATCCTCTTCGCCGCCTGCATCGCCGAAGCGCTTCTCATCTACCTGTTCCATGCGCGGGTGGGCCAGGTCGTCCTGGACGTGCTGGCCGTCCTGCTGGGCCTGCTGGTGCTCCTCACCCTGCGCTGCTACCTGCTCCTCCCCACCCTTCGCGCGGACAGCGTCGCGGAGCCTGAGATCCCTCTGCCGCCTTCCGGCTGAAGGGCTTGGCCGGGCATCAGGTATCCTTTGCGGTTGTGCGAATCGTCGTCAAGGATCCCGAAGAGTTCGAGCAGGCGCTTCGGGAGTTCCGCCGCAAGGTCCAGGAGCAGGGGCTCGTGCGCGAGATGCGCCGGCGAGCCCACTACGTACCGCCAGCGGAAGCTCGCAAGATCAAGAGCCTCCGCGCCCGGCGGCGCCGAACCCGCTAGACGGCGCATCCCCTCTCCTCGAAGGGGAGAGGGTTAGGGAGAGGGGCGTGAAGCACAAGGTATAATCGACGTGTTCGGTGACTATGGCGGAGGGGAAACACCCGTTCCCATTCCGAACACGGTAGTTAAGCCCTCCAGCGCCGATGGTACTGTCGGGGTAACCCGATGGGAGAGTAGGTCGTTGCCGAGCGTTCTTATAAGTCCCGCGACCCGCAAGGGTGGCGGGACTTAGCTTTATCCCCTCTCCCCGCAGGGGAGAGGGTTAGGGAGAGGGGCGTGAACAGTTCTCGCCAATCGGGAGGAGGCCACGCCCGAGGGGGTCGGGCGCAGCCTTGGAGTAGGGGAAGCGTCTAGATGTTCGGGCCGGAGATCAGGGTCACGTTCTTGGTGTGCGACGCGCCGTTCTGATCGATCCACGTGATGGCCACGCTCGCACCGGGCTTGTAGGCGTGGAGCGCGTCGCCCAGGGTCGCGGACGAGTCGACCTGTGTGCCACCCACCGCGGTGATCACTGACAGCCGGGTGATGCCCGCCTGCTCGGCCGGCGAGCCCGCCTGCACCGCCCAAACCAGCGGGCCGGCGGTGGTGCTGATGCCGACCTGGGCGGCAATCGCGGGGGTGAGCTCGCGAATCGAAACTCCCAGGTAGCCGACCGGGCCGATGAAGACGCCGGCGGTCGCCTGGCCGGAGCGGATCTGGTTGACGACCGCGAGCGCGCTGTTGGTGCTGATCGCGTAACCGACGGTAGAGGAGCTCGAGCGAAAGCCTTGCGCTTCGCCGGCGGTGATCATTCCGATGACCTGGCCGGACGAGTTCACGAGCGCACCGCCCGAGTCGCCTGGGCTGATGACGGCGTCTTCCTGGATCATGCCGCTCAAGGTCTCGGATTTGCCGCCGCCCTCGCTGGCGGTGATCGTCTGGTCGATGGCGTTGACCTGGCCCTGCGTGACCGATGGCGTGCCCCCGGCTCCGAGGGCGTTGCCGATCGCAACTATCGGGTCGCCCGGCTTGACGCTCGACGAGTCGGCGAGGGTAACCGTGGGCAAGCCCGAGACGCCTTCGATCTGGATGAGCGCGACGTCAGCCGTCGGCGAGACGCCGATCACGTGCGCCGTGTAGGTGCCGGCGTGGCCGGCGATGGTGACCGAGATGCTGGTCGAACCGTCGACGACGTGGTTGTTGGTGAGGACCTCACCCGACGAGGTGATGATCATCCCGGTGCCTGCCGCGGCGCCGCCGCCGCTGCTGGTCTGGATGATCGTGTTGATGTCGACGATCGCAGGATCGACCTTGGCGGCGATCGCCTGCGCGTTGAGCGTCCCGTTCTGGACAGGGGACGGGTTGACGGGCGAGATCGGCGCGGTGGATGTGGACGGCTCGTTGGTCTTTGGCAAAGCCGCGCTCTGGGTTGCGTGCGACGAGTGAAGGTACTGGGACATCGTGAAGCCGATGCCGATACCTCCGCCGGCGGCGAGGATGGTCGCCACGATTGTGCCGACGGCAAGCCAGCGTCCCCATGTCGGGCGCGGTGCCGGCGATGGCGGCATGTACGGGGGCGGCGGTGCCAGCCAGCCTTCGGGCGCGGGCGGCGGCGGCGGCACGTGCTGCTCTTGCGGCACAAGCTCGCTCGACTGCGGATCTATCTCAGACATCGGGTCAACTCCATTCTGCTCTCGGTAAGTTGCCCATCACGATGCCGGTCGAATGTTCGAGGAGTATCAGAGATTCCTTAGAGTTCCCTGAGAGCGGTCAGGTGAGGAGTTCGCCTCCCCACGCAGTGAGGAGTTCGCCTCCCCACGCAGTGGGGAGGTCGGCGCGCAGCGCCGGGTGGGGACGATCACTACAGATCGAACTCCCGTTGCACCTCATCTGTATGTTCGCCCAGCTTCGGCGCGGGTTTCGGACGCACCGCGCGGGCCGCCCCGAACCGAAGGGGCGAGCCCGCGGTGGGAAAAACGCCGAGCTCGGGGTGATCGATGTTGACGAACATCGGATTCTCCGCCGTCGCGCGCGGATCGCCGGCGACCAATTCCTTGAACGTCTGGTATGGGCCCCACATCACGTGCTGCGCGTCGAACGCGGACGCGACGCTGCTGAGGTTGCGCATCGCGATCCACGCCTGCAGCAATTCGCAGATCTCCTGGCGTCCCCGCCACCGATCGCCCTCGTTGTTGAAGTACAGCCCCAGCCGCGACTCCAGGTTGCGGAACTCTCCGCTCATCCCCGTGGCCTCGACGAGGCTGCGCCACTGCCGCGGCGTGAGGGCGAGCACCACCACGCGCCGCCCGTCGCGCGTGATGAAGTCGCGGCCGAACGTCCCGTACACGTGGTTGCCGAAGCGGCCGCGCGGCTCCGTTTCGAGCACCGCCTCGCCGATCAAACCCAGGTGCCCGGCCACCGCGAGCCCCACGTCAGAAAGGCTCAGTTCCACCAGCTGGCCTTCACCGGTCAGGCGACGGTGTCGTTCGGCGGCGAGGATGGCGGTCGCGGCGAGGAAGCCGGTCATCGCGTCCCACGCCGGGAGCACGTGATTCACGGGACCTTCGCCGGCTTCAGGTCCGGTGATCAATGGAAAGCCGAGGGCGGCGTTGACCGTGTAGTCCACGGCCTGGCTGCCGTCTCGGTTGCCTGTGATCACGAGCATGATCAGGTCGCCTCGCAGCTTCTTGAGCTCCTCGTATGAGTTCCAGCCCGACACCGGCAGGTTGGTCAGGAAGATGCCGCCGCCCTCGCCCGGCGCCGTGATGAGCTTGGTGACCTTCTGCTGGCCCGGCTCGTGGCGCGTGTCGATCGTCACCGAGCGCTTGCCCTGGTTGAGGCCGGCCCAATAGAGGCTGCGGCCGCGATGCAAGGGCCAACGGCCGATGTCGATACCTCCGCCGGGCGGGTCGACGCGGATGACGTCCGCGCCCATCGCCGCCAGCGTGGCGCCACCGAGTGGAGCCGCGACGAAAGCCGAGATCTCGACGATGCGCAGCCCGGACAGAATTCCAGCGCCCATGGAGACGTCATGCTAACGGGGGCGTGCGCACCAACCTGACCGTCGACGATCTAGGCGACCTGCTGTCCCTGCCGATCGTCGGGACGCTCGCCACCTATCGCAAGAGCGGCGACGTGCTGCTTTCGCCGGTCTGGTTCGAATGGGCGGACGGCGGGTTCAACATCGTGGTCGGCCGCAGCGACGTCAAGGCCCAGCACCTGCGCCGCGACGCGCGAGCGAGCGTGGCGGTGTACGAGAATGCCCAGCCGCTGCGCGGGCTGGAGCTGCGCGGCACCGCGAGGCTCTTCACGGAAGGGCTGCACGAGCTGCGCGAGCGGATCTATCTCCACTACATGGGCGAGTCCCCGAAGACGCCGGACGAGGCCGAGATCGGCGTGCGCATCGAAGGCGCGATCCGCGCCTGGGACTTCGCGGACTAGGACTAGCGGGGGTTGGTCTTCTCCCAGGTAGCCTGGCAGGAGATGCACCGGGTCGCTTCGGGCAGCGCTTCGAGGCGTTCGGGAGGGATCTTCTGGCCGCAGTCCTCGCAAACGCCGTAGGCGCCTTTGGCCATCAGCTCGCGCGCGTGCTCAGCCTGCTCGCGGTCCTGTTCGAGAACGCGCTCGATCGAGTGGCTGGTGGCGCGATCGGTCTGCACCTGGGAGAAGTCCGAATCCCCAAATCCCTTGCTCATGTCTCTATTCAGTATGCCCCCCGAGCCACCCGGCCTAGCGCCGAGGCAAGAAGTCGAGCAGCAGCTTGTTGAGCTTATCCGCCGCATCGAGGGGCACGAAATGGTTGATTCCTTCGAGGCGCTCATAGCGCCACGGCCCGCTGACCCTCGACGCGGACTTGACCATCGCGTCCTCGGTGAGAGCTATGTCGGCGGTCCCAAACACGCCCATGGTGGGAGCGGCCACCGGCGGCAGCGGCGGCGCGGGTCCGAGCAGCCGGTGCACCGGCACGTTGGCCCGATACCAGTTGAGGGCGGCGGTCAGCGCACCGGGTTCTGAAAGGTTGGCGATGTAGGTTTCGGCATTCTCACCGGTGCCCTCGAGGAGCACGCGCATCAAGTACCAGTCATTGCGCTGAATGAGGTCTTCGGCGACGCCCGGCATGTCGAACAGGATTCGGTACCAGCCCTTTTGAAGTGCTTCGAGCGTGGGCGGCCCGGCGGCGCCCGGTGCGCCCACCGAGATGGCGACCAGGTGGTCGACCCGCGTCGGCGCCAGCATGGCCACGAGCCAGGCCACCGCAGCACCCCAGTCATGCCCGACGACGTGCGCGCGCTGGACTCCGAGCGCGTCCATGATCCCGGTCACGTCGCCGATGATCTTGGTCAGGGCATAGTCGGCGACATCGGGCGGCCGATCGCTGCGGCCGCGGCCGCGCATGTCGGGGGCGATGGTGCGGAAGCCGGCGCCCGTGAGCGCCGCCACCTGGTGGCGCCAGAGCGCGGACGTGTCCGGAAAGCCGTGCAGAAGCACGACCGGCGTGCCGGCGCCTTCTTCCGAGACCTCGAAACCGAGCCCATTCGCTTCGATGCGCGCCATCAGGTCTTGGCCGGCTCCGCAACGGGCCAGAGCATCCGGCTGATAAACGACGTCCGCCCGTATTGGGCCGGTGAGAGGAGGCTTGGCAGCTGCGCGACCATCGCGTACGCGACCGACCGCATCAGCGTTGGGCTGATCACCACCGCCCTCAACAGGGCCTGCTCGGCTGGACCGACATCCCGCATGCGGACGTAGTCGAGCGTGGCGTCGTACATCGGCTTCATCGTCTGGTCTCGCTTTTGCTGGAACGCCGACATGGTCGCCTCCCAGTCCGCGCCGTCGAACCAGGCGCCCAGCGCCTCCGCGAGCATGAAGGCCTGTTCGAGCGCATCGCCGATCCCGAGCCCGGTGATTGGATCCTTGAGGTAGCCCGCGTCGCCGGTGAGCGCCCAGCCCGGTCCGTAGGGCTTGCGGAAGTAGTTGTCGATCCCTTTGACGCCGATTACCTTGCCCTCGATATGAG
>CATPBF010000114.1 GCA_955652585.1 Candidatus Dormiibacterota bacterium
ATGATGTAGGAGGCCAGGTCCTTGATGTCCTGGTCGGTCAGGTTGGGGTTGCCGCCTTTGGCCGGCATGGGAATGGTTTTGGGGTCGCCTGTCTGCGGCTGGCGCCCACTTGTGATGATCTGGATCAGGAACGCGGGGTCCAGCGGATTCGACACGCCAGGGAGCTTTTCGATCGGGTTGAGGGTCGCCCCGATCCCGCCCTCGAGGTTCGCACCGTGGCAGGTGGCGCAGTTTTGCGCATAAAGCGTGGCGCCACGGTTGGGATCGCCGGGCAGGGCGATGGTCGGGGAGGGCGAGGCGTCCGCCAGCGTGGTGATCGCCGTGAGCGCCAGCAGGGCGGGGATCGCCAGAACGACCAGGGCGGAGACTTTGAAGCCCTTGACCAGGCGCATGCCGCCCAAGATCATAACCGCTCAAAAACTCGATCACCCGCGTGATTAGGGGCCGGAGCGGGAATAGCCGGGAAGCGCGTACGTTTTAAGGCGATATGGCCTCCTGTTCGCCGGTCTCTCGTTCGGGGTTTTGCTGCGTCTCGAGGCGCTGGCTCGACGCGAGATCGGCATACCGTGGCTGAGCCGACCAGATTGATCTCCGACCGCGCTCCAAGGCGGATCGCGGTCATATCCATGCACACGTCGCCAACGGCCTCCCTGGGTCAGAACGCCAACGGCGGCCTCAACGTTTACGTCCGAGAGGTCTGCAGCGCATTCAGCGACCGAGGCATCGCCACCGACGTGTTCACTCGTCTGCAGACGCGCGACGACCCCGCCCTCGAAAGCCTGGCGCCGCTTTCACGCGTGATCTACCTGGCCGCCGGCAATGGGCTGGACAAGTACTCCCTCATCAACGAGGCGCCGGCGTTCGCCGCGCAGGTCGGCGCTTTCGCGGAGATCCAGAGCCTCCAGTACGACCTTCTCTTCTCCCACTACTGGCTTTCCGGTGAGGTCGCCTGCCTGCTTCGGCCACAGCTCGCTGCGGGCTGGGCGCACGTCGCGCACACCCTCGGCCTCGTCAAGAACAAGAGGCTCGCCAGCGGAGCTCGCCCGGAGCCCGCATCGCGGATCCGAGTCGAGGGTGAGATCGCCCAGCAAGCCGACCTCCTCATCGCTTCCACGTCGGACGAGGGCGAAGAGCTCGTCAACTCGTACGGCGCCAGCCCAGATCGCGTGTTCATCGTCCCGCCTGGTGTCGACCTCGCCACGTTCAGGCCGCTCGATCGCGCGGAGTCGCGGCGCAAGATCGGCTACCCGGGCGGGGGGCCACTGCTGCTCTTCGTCGGACGGCTCGAGCGGCTGAAGGGCGTCGAGATCGCGATTCGGGCCCTGGCCTTGCTCAAGGGCCGCGCGTATCCCGACCTGCGCCTGCTGATCGTGGGCGAGGACAGTCGTGATGGGGACGAGAGCGAGAAGGATCGCCTCATGTCGGTGGCTTCATCCCTCGCGGTGCGTGACCACGTCGACTTCCTGGGCTCGGTGGCCCACCACGAGCTGCCGTACTTCTACGCGGCGGCCGACGTGTGCGTAATGCCGTCTTACAGCGAATCGTTCGGGCTGGTCGCTCTCGAGGCGCAGGCGTGTGGCAGCCCGGTGGTCGCCTCGGGAGTTCCGGGATTGCGCTCGGTCGTGCGCGACGAGGTGAGCGGCTATCTCATCGACGGCGACGATGCCGCCGCGTACGCCGATCGCATCGGGCGCCTGCTCGCGGACCGCGAGCTCGCCCAGCAGATGGGGCGGCGTGGCAGCCTGCTCGCTCAGCGGTTCTCATGGACGCGCACTGCCGATCGGCTCGAGGAGCTGTTCGATCGCGCTGTCGATCGGGACCAGACGGTGCAGCTCCAAACGAACGTCAGCGGGGACTAGAGGCGCGTCTCTTAAATTTCGGCCGCGACTAAAGTCGCGTCCAGGCCGGCGTCCGGCATGAGAATGGGAACGACGAGCTGTCGAAACGCGTGAGCGCGGTCGGCCGCGTTCCATCTGCGTTCATCAACCACACCTGATCCTGGCTCACGAACGCAATCTGGTGACCGTCTGGTGATGGCACCGGGTCGGCTACGTCGAGGGCGAGGCTGGAAGGGATCGCGAGCGCGGCGGTCAGGGCTGCCGGGGGGGCGATCACGCTGAGCAGGAACGCCTTGCGTGCGAACCCGTCCGCCGTTGCGATGCCGGCCGCGAACACAATGTGTGTGGAATCCGGCAACCACGTCGGATGGCCGATGTCTCCGGTGGCGATCGTAGCCGTCAACGCTTGACCGGTAAGGCTGCGCACGCGGAGGGCGCTGGAGCTGCCGTCCTGACGCAGGTACGCGATCCGATTGGCGGCCGGTGACCAACTGAGGTCGCTCACCAACCCCGCCTCGGTCGACAGCTCGTACTGGGACCTCAACCCCACGTCGTAGCCCCACACCGTCGACGCCGTCCCGTCGGATCGAACGAACGCGACCCTCTGGCCGCTGGGCGCGGTCGCCGCTGCGTAAACATTGATGGCGATGGCCTCGTCCGCCCCATCAGCCGACCAACGGTGCAGCGTACCGGTCATGTCGATGTAGCCATACCCAAGTCCTGCGGCCAGGGCCGCGGCCCAGTTGCCCGTGAAGGGCAGTGGAGACGAGTCTCCGCCCGGGGCAAACGCGGTCCAGCTCCCTGGATTGGTCTGGATCAAGAGACTCGATCCTTCCGGAGACCAGCTGAACGATTGCACCGATGGTGCGTCTACCAACCGGCGAGGAAAGCCTGATTCGTTGACGATCCAGACTCCTCCCGAGGAGCCGCCGGTGAGAGCCGTCGCAAATGCCACCCAGTGCCGCAGCGGCAAAGCCGGGCCCGTGTGGAAAGCGTAGGTCTGGTTGTGATCCAGCCGGTTGCCGTGCGCATCGAGGGCCGCAGTGGTCACGTTCACGGTGTAAGTCGTCGACGGCTCCAGGAGCGCATCAGGTGCGAGCACAGCGCGCCTTCCGTCGGTTGGATCGAGCCTGGCTGAGAAGCGTACGAACGGCTCGATGGTGATCGCGCCCTCCAACGTCGAGGCATCCATCTCGCGCGTGAAATCGATGGACAGGTACGACGCGGGGTCGACATCGCTCTGGTTGTTGGCGGGGTTTGAGCCGGTCACCGTCGGCGGACCTTCGGTGGTGAAGGACCAGTGGTGGCGGAGTGAGTACGCGTTGCCGGCGAGGTCCTTGTAGCCCTCGAGGAGAACGACCTCGTAGGCCGTGCTCGGCCGGAGCGTCGCATGCTGGTACTCGAGCTGCCGCGGCCCGAGCCAGACCACGTTGCCGTCGGTGGCGGGCAGCAAGGATAGCCTGCTTGCCACCGACTCCTTGTCCACGTTGTGGTCGAACGTGATCCGGACCGGTGCCGCGGTCGAGACATCGATCGCGCCCCGCTCGGGCGAGTAGTCGATGATCTGGGGTGGGCTGCCTCCGCACGCTGGCAGCGCGCACAACACGAGCACTGCCGCCGCGATCGCCGCCGCCTTCACAAACGTGAGACTACAGGTGCGACTTGAGCCGGGCCCTCATCTCCTGAGCGAGCTGTTCCAGCCGTGAGGAGTCGACGAAGAGAAGCGAGATGCTTGGCACCTGGTCGATCGCGCCTTCGATTCCAGGCAGGGATGGATCGGCAGCGCCGAGGATGTCCTTGACCTTGCGCGCGCGGTTGCCCAACGAGTCCTCGGCCATGGCCTGAAGCTCGGCGACGATCGAGCCCCAGTCCAGCTGGGGGCCGCCTCCAGGCGGCGGTGTCGTGGGCGCGACCTGCGCCTGCGTCGACTGTGGCGTGGGAAACGTCGGGTAGGTGGCGGTGGGCGCCTGCACCGGCGGAGCGACCGGCATCGCCGCGGGTGTCTGGATGACGGGGAACTGCTGCGTCGGCGGCGGCTGGGCCTGCGGGGCAGGCGGGGCAGGCGGCTGGGGCGCTTGGTTGTTGCGCGGCGCCGACCGCTGCCCTGGGGTCACGACCTCATCGACGTCGAGTGGTGGGTGCTTGATTTTGTCTGCCGACTTGACCTCGATCATCGCCGACGGGTCATCGCAGAGCGCGAGCGCGCGGTCGGGCTTGTCAGAGATGTCGCGCGACTCGCTCGTATACGCGCCGGCGAGCTCCCCTTCGGACAGGATGATCACACCTGTGCCGGCGCCGGACCGAATCATCACGCTCCCACTCAGCTTGCGGTCGCTCAGGAACTTGAGCAGTGCCCTCATGTCCACCCAGGCCGCATACAGCTCGGTGTACATCGGCTTCGAGACCGTGAGCTCGTAAAGGCCGTCGATCAGCTCCGGCGAAAGGCCGACGACGTCCAGGACGCCGTGACCGGCGGTGACGTCTTCGTTGAACTGGTGCAGCGCCTGTTTTCCGAGCACGAGACCCGTCGAATCACCCGCCCCGTCGTACATGCACTCGAGGGCTGAGCCCTCTCTGAAGAGGATGAGCCCAGCGGCATCGTCGGTCAGGAGGCGGACGTAGCCGGTGTAACCCTCCTTCTCCAGGGTTGTGATCAGGCGCGGGAAGTCGACGAACGACGTCTTCAACGAGTCGTAGATGACCTGGCCGGCGGGGACCGGGATCGGCTCGCGCCCGTGCTTGGGCTGAGGCCGGTGCTTCACGCCTCGTCTCGGCTGGGGTGCTTCCAACTTTCTCTCCGGTTCAGGTTGCTCTGGGCGCTCGGGAGGCGCTTCGGCGTTGGCGCTCTGCGGCTGAGGTTGAGGTGGGGCCTGGGACGGGCCGTCCTGGAGCGTGGCCTCGGCCGCATGGACCAGCTCCGGGATGCCGGCCTTGACCGTCTCGTCAGCCGGCAGCTTGGCCTTGGCGTCGAACTCGAATTCGCCTTTGGTCCAGCCGAGCGCGCTGACGACGGCGTCGTCGCCGGCCTTGCCATTGCCCTCGGCGTGGAAGAGGTGTCCGAACAGGAAATACAGCGCGGTCGACTCACCATTCCCATTTCGGAGGGTAAGGGTACCTGTCGACCTCTCGCCCTGGGCAGATTCCAGAAGCGAGCGTAGGGTGATTTCGGCGAGCGTGCCGTGTGACTGCAAAGGCGTCTCCCGAGATCGGCCCAACACCGATCGATGGACTAAGAGAAGTTAGTATAGATATCAAGATCGGATTCGCGCGCCCGGAGCCGCCAGACCCCCCACTTCCCGTGAAACCTTCGCCCGCGCGATTGTTGCTGGTTCGCCACGGCCAGTCGACCTGGAACAGCGAGCACCGGATCCAGGGCCAGCTCGACCCCCCACTCTCGGAGGAAGGCCGCCGCCAGGCGATGCGCGTGGGCCGCCGGCTGGCCCGTCACCGCTTCGCGGGCTTCTATTCGAGCGACCTCAAGCGTGCGCTGGAGACCGCTTCGGCGATCGGCGTCGTCACCGGCGGCTCGCCAAGCCCGACGACCGGCCTGAGGGAGATCTTCCTCGGCGAATGGGAGGGCCTGAACACCCAGGAGCTGGCGCAGCGATTTCCCGAGGCCTGGACCAGGTGGACTCAGGAACCGAGCTGGGACGTGGTCCCGGGCGGGGAGGGAGCCGAGGCATTCGAGAGACGGGTGGTCGCCGAGATGGACTCGATCTTTGCCCGCCACGAGCACGGAGACGTCTTGGTCGTGACCCACGGCGGGGTGATCCAGGTCGCGTTGCATCGCATCGTCGGGCGGCCGAACCACGGCCTGTTCCCATTCCGAATCGAGAACGCGTCGATCTCGGTCATCGAAAAGCGCAACGGGCGGTTCGTCGTGTCGGGCGTGAATGACACGAGCCATCTCGAGGGCTCCGAATGAGCGGCAAGCAGGCGAGCTGGGATGCAGAGCTCGACGAGCGCGCACTGCCCTCTCCACTCTTGCAGACGTGGGGCTGGGGAGAGGTCCAGTCACGCGCCGGCTGGACCGTTGAACGGGTGCGGCTCGCGGGCGGGGCAATGGCCAGCGTGCAGCTGCGCGGGCTCGGGCCCGTCCGCGAGGCATACGTGCCGCGAGGGCCCGTACCCGCATCGCCGGAAGCCGCCGGCGCTCTCGTCGACTGGGCGCGGTCCGCAAAGGTGGCGCGCATCATGGTCGAGCCCGAAGCGCCGCTCGAGTTCGGCGAGGTAATGCGCGCCCATGGCTTCAGTCCCGCGGCCGCCGTACAGCCCCAGCACACGCGCATCCTCCACCTGGCTCCCCCGGCCGAGATGCTCGCAACCTTCAAGCACGGACGCCGGTACAACATCCGGGCCGGCGAACGGCGCGGGGTCGTGATCGAGGAGGGCAAGGACGCGGCCGAGCTGGAGCGGCAGTCCGCGGCGGTCGAGCGTCGAGAATCCATCCACCTGCCGGCGCGGAGCTACTACCAGCTGCTGCTCGACCAGCTCCCGTGGTGCCGCACGTACGTTGCCCGCCACCCCAGCACTCATGAGCCGCTCGCGGCGGTTCTGGTCGCGCGCCACGCCGGCCGCGCCTACCACCTGTTCGCGGGGCGAAGTGGGGCCAATCCCGAGCTGATGGCCAACGACCTCGCCTGGTGGGCGGCGATCAAAGCGGCCGGGAACGACGGCTGCCGGGACTACGACCTGTGGGGGGTGCCGCCACCGGACGCGCGGCCGGAACACCCCTGGCACGGGCTCGGTTTCTTCAAGGCCGAGTTTGGCGGCCAGGAGGTGACCTACGCCGGGGCCTGGGAGCTGGTCCTTTCGGAAGCCGGCTCGCGGCTGATCGGTCTCGAGAAGAAGGCGCGTGGCCGCATTCGGGGCCTGAAACGCAACATCTCCTAACAATCCTTCAGATCGATTAGGATTGGAGCATGGCACAGCTGCCGAACGGGGCCCGCAAGGTCCTGGTCGTGGATGGCGACTCGGCGACGCGGAAAGACGTGCGGTCTGCAGTCGCGCAGGATGGGTACCAGGTCGTGGAGGCGGACACCGGCGCCGAGGGCCTGCGCCAGGTCGACGCGCTGCACCCCAGCCTGGTGCTCCTCGAGGTCACGCTGCCCGACGCCTCGGGCTTTGACGTCTGCCGCGAGCTGCGCAAGAAGGACACCGCGGTGCCGGTGATCATGATGAGCTCGCGTTCCGACGAGATCGACGCCGTCGTCGCGCTCGAGATCGGCGCGGACGATTACGTGGTGAAGCCGCTGCGCCTGCGCGAGCTCGCGGCGCGGATCGCGGCGCACTTGCGCCGGATGCGCATGGAGTCGGCGGATGCCACGCGCAACCGTCTCGAGTTCCGCGACCTACTCATCGACGTCAACGAGCGCCGCATCTACAGGGCGGGGCAGGAGGTCGAGCTGACGCACACGGAGTTCGACCTGCTGACATTCCTGGCCAGCAACGCCGGCAAAGTGCTCAGTCGCGAGAAGATCCTCAACTCCATCTGGGGCTACGAGTATCCGATCGAGACGCGGGTCATCGACGTCCACATCCGCAACCTGCGGCGCAAGATCGAAAGCCAGCCATCACGCCCCTATTACATCCTCGCCGTGCCTGGAATCGGCTACCGGTTCACGAACGCCCGCCCGACCTGATCAGCGGCACTCCGAGCTCCTTCAGGCCTTCCAGAACGAAGGCTCGCTCCGCGATCCGGGGGTGAGGGATCAGCAGGTCGGGTTCTGAGATGCGCTCGCGACCGAAAAGCAGGATGTCCACATCGATAGCGCGCGGTCCCCAGCGGCGCGTACTTTTGCGTCCGCCCTCGCGCTCGACGGCCTTGGCCGCGCGCAGGAGCTGGCGGGGCGATCCGTGCCACTCCACCTCGAGGACCTGATTCAGAAATCGAGGTTGATCGGTCACACCCCACGGTTCGGTCTGGATGACGCGGCTGCGACGTAGGATTCGCGCGCCGATTTGGCGCAGCCGCCGCCGTGCCGCGGAGAGGTTGCGATCGCGCCGCCCGAGGTTTGATCCCAGCCCGAGGTACGCGATGGTTTTGCCCCGCGAACTCCGAGGCTGCGCCGTGAGTTTGCGAGGACCCCTCACTTCATACGGTCGGCGACGCGCGCGACCCGCATCATCTCGCGCACGTCATGGACCCGCACGACGTCTGCCCCACGCAAGATCGCAGCGGTCACCGTCGCGGCGGTGCCCGCCAGCCGCTCATCGGCCGGCACGTCGAGGAGCTTGCCTATGAAGGACTTCCGCGACGTACCAACGAGAACGGGTTGGCCAAGGTCACGAAGCTCTACCAGCCGGCGCATCACCTCCCAGTTCTGATCGGCCGTCTTCCCGAAGCCGATGCCCGGGTCGACCAGGATGCGCTCATGCGGGACCCCCGCCGCCAAGGCGGCATCGACCGAAACGCGGAGGAATCGCTTGACTTCGCTCATCAGGTCGCCCGCGTAATCGGTGCCGTCCTGGTTGTGCATCAGGACCAAGGCACATTCGTGACGAGCGGCGATGTCAGCCAGACCGGGTGAACGCGTCAACCCCCAGACGTCGTTGATGATGGTCGCGCCCGCGGCCACCGCCGCAACCGCAACCTCGAGCTTGTACGTGTCGATCGAAACTGGAACTTGCGACTCCTTCGAGAGGCGCCGGACGACCTCCTCCGTCCGCGCGATCTCTTCGGCCGCGCTGACGGGAACGTGCCCTGGTCGGGTCGATTCGCCGCCCACGTCGAGCATCACAGCTCCCTCTCCGACCATGCGCAGTCCTTGCGCCACGGCTGCCTCGCGATCATTTCCGAGTCCGTCACCGCTGAACGAATCGGGCGTGACATTGACGATTCCCATCAGGTAGGTGCGGCTGCCCCAGTCGAACCTGTGCCCGCCGATTTCCGCGATCACCCGCCGATTATGCTGCGATGGAGTAATGAGACTGCAGGACCTGGCGCGCGGCGTGCCCGGAGCCGCGCTCGAAGGCAGTGGCGACGTGGAGATCACCGGGATCGCTTACGACTCTCGGCGGGTGAAGCGCGGCGACCTGTTCGTGGCTGTGACGGGGATCAACTCGGATGGCCACTCATACCTGGCTGAGGCCATTGCCGCGGGCGCCGCAGCGGTCGCAGTCGACCGCCCGGTTGAGGTTCCGGCGGGGGCGCCCGCACTGAAACTCCCTTCGACTCGCACGGGCCTTGCCGAGGTGGCCGCGGAGTTCTACGGGCGCCCCTCGCGTCATCTCTATGTAGCTGGAATCACGGGCACCGACGGCAAGACGACCGTGACCCACATGACCGAGCACGTGTTGATGGCCGGCGGCATCGTCGCCGGCGCGATGAGCACGGTGGCCTTCTCGGTGGGCGGAGCCGAGACTGACAACACGAGCGGGCAGACGACGACGGAGGCCCCGCAAGTGCAGGAATGGCTTCGCCGCATGGCGGACGCAGGCGTCAGATGCGCTGTCATCGAAACGACCTCGCATGCGCTCGTGCAGGACCGTGTGGGCGCATGCGACTTCGACGTCGCTGCCTTCACCAACGTGGGCCACGACCACATGGACTACCACGCGACCTGGGAGGACTACCTCGAAGCCAAGGCTCACCTCATCGATCTCGCCGCCGCCGGCGCCGACAAAGGGATCGAAAAGACCGCAGTGCTCAATCGCGACGACCCCAGCTACGAGCGGTTGTCGCGGCGTTCGATCTCGCGACGCTGGTCCTACGGCCTGACCACGGCCTCCGACCTACACCCGCTGGATCTCTCGATGACTGCGACAGGCTCGCGCTTCCGGCTGAAGACACCACTGGGTGAAACCGAGGTATCGCTCGCGGTGCCGGCGCGCTTCAACGTCTACAACGCGCTCTGCGCCGCGGGTGTCTGCCTCGCGGTGGGCGTGCCCATCGAGGAGATAGGTCCTGGGCTGGCCGGCTTCGATGGCGTGCGCGGACGCCTGGAACGGGTCGACCTCGGGCAGGACTTCAACGTCTTCATCGACTTCGCGCATTCGGCCGGCGCACTTGCGAGCGCACTGGCGGAGCTGCGGCCCTTCACTCGCGGCCGGTTGATCGCCGTCTTCGGTTCGACCGCCCGTTCCGACCACGACCGGCCTGGGATGGGAAAAGCCGCCGGCGACCTTTCGGACTTTTTCATCATCACGACCGACGACCCGCTCCGGGAAGACCCGGCGGAGATTGCAAGGGATGTGCAATCGGGAGTCATCGGCAAAGCTCCGGGCTTGGACTACGAGATCGTGCTCGACCGGCGCGCCGCGATCAAGCGGGCCATCGAGGTCGCGCGCTCCGGCGACTCTGTGCTGCTGGCGGGCAAGGGCCACGAGCGCACGATGCAGATGGCCGAGGGCGCCGAGCCGTGGGACGAGCGCGCGGAGGCCGAGGCGGCCATCAAGCAGAAGACTCGTTAGCCGCCGCCGACCATGCGCACGATCTCGACGACGTCCCCATCGTGGAGCTCGGCGCCTTCATAGGCGGACCGCTCGATGATCACGTCGTTGAGCTCAACAGCAACTGCCCGCGCGCTCACACCCAGCTTGTCCAGGTAGGCGAGCAGCGCGATGGGCCCGTCCAGCTCCACGCGCCGGCCATTGATCTGGAGCGCGATCATGCAAAGAGTCCGATGGCGGCGTAGCCGGCCGCTCCGGCCGCGTGGCTTTCAGCGATGCGGTCCTCGGTTACACCGCCGATTGCAAGCACCGGGATGCGCAGGGCATGAGCCACCTCGGCCAATGCCGCGATGCCGGCGGGGGCGGAGTCGGGATGACTCGCGCTGGCCCATACCGGACCGAAGATGACGTAGTCGGCGCCTTCGGTCTCCGCGCGCAACGCGCTCTCGAGCGAATGGACCGAACGCCCAACCATACGCTCGTCCATCAGCGCGCGCGCCGCCGCGACCGGGATGTCGTTCTCCGGCAGGTTCACGCCGGCTGCGCCCGCGGCCAGCGCGATGTCGCATCGCGAGCTGATCACGACGGGCACCGGCGAGGCTGCCACCAACGCCGAAGCCTCCCGCTCGATCGCGCTTGCGGTCGAGCCTGGAGCGCGAACCTGCAGGATCGTGGCGCGTCCGGCCGCCCTCATACCCGCGCTCGCGGTCGTGACGATCGCCATCGCGACTGGGATGACTAGCGCGAAGGCGAGATGCCCTCGGTCGGGGAGCTCGGGCTCGCTTGCTGGCGTTTGGGGATGAGGCCGGCCGTGAATGCCTTGCGTCCCGCTTCCACGCCGCCCGCGATGGCCTCGGCCATCAGTTGAGGATCCTGCGCCAGCGCGATGGCGGTGTTGACCAGCACCGCGTCTGCTCCGAGCTCCATCGCGCGTGCCGCGTCCGATGGCGATCCGATGCCCGCGTCGACGACGACTGGGATCCTCGCCTGTTCGATGATGATCCGGATCTGCTCCAGCGTTTGCAGTCCCTGCGCGGAGCCGATCGGCGAACCCAGCGGCATCACGGTGACGGTGCCGATTTCCTCGAGCTTCTTGGCCAGCACGGGATCGGCATTGATGTATGGCAGCACCTTGAACCCCTCGGTCACCAGCGACCGGGCTGCCTTGAGCGTCTCCTCGGGGTCGGGGAACAAGTAGCGCGGGTCGGGGATGACTTCTAGCTTCACCCATTCCGAAAGGCCCATCGACCGCGCCAGCCGCGCTATGCGGATCGCTTCGTCGGCGGTGCGGCAGCCCGCGGTGTTCGGAAGGATGCGGTATCGCTTCCAATCGATGACGTCGAGGAGGGTCTTCTTCTTGGGATCGTCGAGGTCGAGACGGCGGAGCGCCACGGTGACGAGCTCGCAGCCCGACGCCTTGAGTGCCGCGAGCATGGTCTCGTCGTCGGCGTACTTGCCAGTGCCGAGGAACAGGCGCGATCGGAGCTCGACGCCCGCAATGACCAGGCGATCAGTCGCCAGCGTCTGCATGAATCCAGCTTAGCTAATGGAGATGCTGGGCTCGAATCTCCCCATCCGGCCGGGCCCTGCGGGGCGGGCCGACCTTCCCACTAGTGGGGAGGCCAGGGCAGCTACGGCAGGTCTTGGGTCTCCAGCAGCTTCCGGTCGCGTGGGTACGTCAAGCGCTTGATCGCGTCAGCGACGGACAGCCAGACCAGCTTGTCGACCTCGACTCCCGGCTTGAAGCGTCCGCCCTTGGCCTCCATGAGCCAGTAGCACGCGACCTTGTCGCGGCCGCGCCGGTCGACGTAGGCGGTGCACCCGAGTGGCCGCTCGATCTCGCAGCGAAACCCGGTCTCCTCGCGGACCTCTCGCAGGGCGCAATCCTCCGGAGTCTCGTCCGGCTCGACCTTGCCCTTGGGCAGAGTCCAGTCGTCGTAGGCGGGGCGGTGGATGATCGCGAGCTCAGTCTCGCCTGATGGATCGGTGCGGTAGACGACGCCGCCCGCCGCGCGGATCACGCTCACATCGGTCAACTCGAGGATCTTGGTGGCCAACATTGCTCCTTCGTCTGCTTGATCGGCGGGCTAGGGCGTATGTCTCTTCTTGTAACCGATGGCGACGTAATGGTGTGAGTTTACCTGCGCGGCGTGCTGTGTCGACGTCCTTTATACACAACGCGGGTCAACGTTGTCTTGTTTCCGCATGTTGTTAGAGCTGTCGTGCGAGACGGATCTGGCGTCGCAACACCCAACGACTGCCCAGGTTGATCACGAGCACCATGACCATGAGCAGCAGCGCGGCGCCCCACGCCTCCTGCTGCAGGTCCTTGTATGGAGTGAGGGCGTCGCGGAACACAACGAGCGGCAATGTCGACATCGCGCGCGTGGGATCGAAGACTAGGTTTTGATTGCCCAAAGCTGTGAACAGCACCGGCGCTGTCTCGCCCGCCGCGCGCGCGATGGCCAGCAGCGCCCCGGTGATAACACCTGGCGCCGCGGCCGGCAGGATCAACTGCAACGACACGCGCCAGCGTGGGAGCCCGAGGGCGAGACCCGACTCGCGCAATCCATTTGGTATGAGGCCGACTGCGCCCTCGGTGGTCCGGATGACGACCGGCAGCATCAACACCGAGAGAGCGACCGAGGCCGCAATCGCCGAGTAGTGATGCTGCGGGACCACCACCAATGCGAACGCGAACAGGCCGAGCGCGATGGACGGAGCGCCCACCAGCACGTCGCTTGCGAGCCTCACCCAACTTGCCCAGCGACCCGCGCCATACTCGGCGAGATAGATTCCGCTCAGCACGCCGATAGGGATCGCGGCCAGCGAGGCGAGGCTGACGACGATCGCGGTGCCCACGATGGCGTTGGCCACGCCGCCTCCTGGGATTCCACTGGGCCGCTGTGCGTTGGTGAAGAACTCCATGTGCGCTACCGAGGGCAGGCCCTTGGCAGTCGTGAACCACAACACAAGCCCAAGCGGAACCAGTGCGAGCCCGGTGAGGCCGTACACCGCTCCCATCGCGAAGGTGCTGCCGAAGCGCCGCCACAGGTTGCGCCTCATACCGCGGGCCTTGCCGACGCCGAACGAACCAGCAAGAGAGCAAGAACGTTGACGGTCAGAGTGACCAGGATCAGGACGAGTCCGAGCTCGACCAGCGCTCCCTGGTAAACGTCGCCCGTGGCCTCGGCAAATTCGTTGGCGATGACGGCCGCCAGCGTGTAGCCGGGCGAGAAGATCGAACTCGGAATCTCGGGCCGGTTGCCGATCACCATGGCCACCGCGACCGTCTCTGCCAGCGCTCGTCCAAGCGCGAGGACCGTGGCGCCGAAGAGGCCGGCGCGCGCGGCCGGCAGGACCACCTTCCAGGTCGTTTCCCACCAGGTCGCCCCGAGGGCGAATGTCGACTCGCGCAGGCCGCGCGGGACCGCGCGGATCACATCTCGGGAGACCGCCGACAGGGTGGGCAGGATCATCACCGCGAGCACCAGCGCCGCCGTGAAGAGGCTCGTCTGCCGAGGAATGCCACCCAGGAACGGGATCGAGCCGAAGTGGTCGGTGATCGGGATCTCGATGTGCAGGAGGGTCCATGGAGCCAGCACGTAGAGGGCCCAGATGCCGTACACGACGCTGGGGATCGCGGCCAGGAGCTCGATGCCGGTTCCCAGCGCGCCGCGTACGCCCTGCGCACCGGGCTCGGCAAGAAGTACCGCTACGGCAATGCCCACAGGGAGGGCGAAGGCGAGAGCGATGGCGCTGGTGACCACGGTTCCGAATATGAATGGCAGTGCTGCAAAGTGGTCGGTCACCTGGTTCCATTCCGAGCCGATGAAGAAACCGAGCCCAAACCTGGTCACAGACGGCCATGCCTGTTGGAACAGGACGCCGACGATGAGGATCAGCGCAGCCGGCGCGGCCCAGCTGACGACGGCGATGAGGGATCGGTAGCGGTCGGGGGGCCTGGGGATGGAAGCCGGACGGCGGATCCTATCGACCGCGGCCGCCAACGTGACCCTCCTTGGCGGCGGGCGGCCTTGAATCCCTGGCTGGGTCGAGCATGTCGATCTGAGCCGCCTGACGGTCGAGGCGGTAGCCGATACCACGCACGGTCACGATCTCGAACGGCGCGCGCCCGGCGAACTTCTCGCGCAGCCAGCGAATGTGCACGTCGACGGTCTTCCGCTCACCTGTGAACTCACGACCCCACACGTTCTCCAGCAATGAGTCACGAGTGTGAACACGACCCGGGAACGCAAGGAGATATGACAGGAGGTCGAACTCGCGGGCCGTCAGCTTGACGTCGCTACCGTCGAGGATCACCCTCCGCGCGGCGCGGTTGATGCTGAAGGCGCCGATCGAGTCGTGCTCCGGTACGGCCTTGGGCTCGTTGGCGTCGGGTTGGGCGCGGCGGAGGACCGCATGCACGCGGGCCAGGACCTCGCGAATCGAGAAGGGTTTGGTGATGTAGTCGTCAGCTCCGAGCTCGAGCCCGACGATCTTGTCGACCTCCGAGTCCTTGGCGGTGATGATGATGATCGGCACGCGGCTGCTTTTGCGCAGGGCTCGGCAGAAATCAAATCCACTCATCCCGGGCAGCATCAGGTCGAGGAGGACGAGGTCCGGCCGCGAGGTTCGCGCCGTGCGCAGGCCCGATGCGCCGTCGCTGGCCTCCTGCACAGAAAAGCCGGCGGCGGTGAGGTTGTACTTGAGCATGTCGCGGATGCCCTCGTCGTCCTCGACAACGAGGACGCGGCCGGAGTTGGCGGCCGCGCGACTCATCCCAGCTCTACCACCTGGCCCGTTTCGAGGAAAACGATGTCCTCCGCCACGTTGGTGACCCGGTCTGCGATTCGCTCCAGGTTGTGCGCAACCAGCAAAAGCGTCACCGCGCGCAGAGCGCCGTCGGGGTCTGGCTTGCCGGTGCCCATCTCGGTGATGAGCTCGTCGAAGACTCGGTGATAGAGACGGTCGATCTCGTTGTCGCGGCCCGCGACCTCGCGCGCATGCGCCTCGTTCTCGTCGATCAAAGCCTCCAGGATGTCGTGCACCTGGCCGATGGAGAGGTCGCCCATGAGGCCGAACTCTGCGCGTAGCGGCTTGTCTGGAAGGCCGACAAGAGTCTTGGTCATGCGCGCGATTCGCACTGCGTAGTCGCCCATGCGCTCGAGCTCGGTCGCGATGTACTGGATTCCCATGAGGCGGCGGAGGTCGCGCGCCACCGGCTGCTGGGTGGCGATGACCATGAAGATCTGCTCGCGGATCTGCTTGAAGAGCTCGTTGAGGTACTGATCCTGGGAGCGAACCTTCTCGGCTGAAGCGCCATCGCGCCGGCGGAGCGCGTCCAGAGAGGCCTCGATTTGGGCCTCCACGACCGTGCCCATGCGGACAACCGATTCGCGAAGGCTCGCCAGCTCTCTTTCGAATGTAAGGCGCGGCATTTCGGTTTTTAGCCGAAGCGCCCTGTGATGTACGCCTCTGTCCTTGGGTCGCGCGGCGCGTTGAAGAGATCGGCGGTGGGGGCAAACTCGATCAGCTCGCCGTGCCGTCCCTCAGGGTTCATCAGCATGAAGGCTGTGAAGTCGGACACGCGCGCGGCCTGCTGCATGTTGTGCGTAACGATCACGATCGTGTAGTCGCGCGCCAGCTGGACCATGAGGTCTTCGATCTTCAGGGTGGCCACCGGGTCGAGCGCGGAGCAGGGCTCGTCCATGAGGATCACCTCCGGGCTCACGGCCAGGCAGCGCGCGATCACGAGCCTTTGCTGCTGGCCGCCCGAGAGCGAGGTGGCGGGTTCGTCGAGGCGGTCCGAGACCTCATCCCATAGGGCTGCGGCCTCCAGGCTGCTTCGCACCAGCTCCTTGACACGAGTCTTGTTCCAGCCCAGCAGTCGGGGGCCGAAGGCGACGTTGTCGCGGATCGACATCGGGAACGGGCTCGGGCGTTGGAAGACCATGCCCACCTTTTGGCGCAGGTCGAGGAGTTTGGTCGTGGTCACGATGTCGTTGCCATCCATCAACACTGTGCCTTGCGCACGTGCGCCGGGCACCAGGTCGTACATCCGATTGAAGACTCTCAGTAGCGTGGTCTTGCCGCATCCGGAGGGGCCGATGATGGCGGTGATCCTGCGCTCCGGGATGTTGAAAGTCACGTCCTTCAGCGCACGGGTCTTGCCATAGAAGAAAGAAAGGGAGTCGACCTCGAGCTTCGTACCTGCGGCTCCCGGCATCGCGCGAAGCTCCGGCCTCCCTACTTGCGGCCAGGTAATGATCGGTCTAGCGTCCGCCACCCGCTGCCCAGGATAAGCCGTGCCAGGTTAAGGCCGGTTTATGGCTTAGTTAAGACTTCCGCCGGCAGTGCGATTGTGAACACCTGGCCCCCGTCTCGGGCCGTTTCCGTCCAGACCCGGCCTCCAAGCACCTGCACCAGGTGCTTGGTGATCGCCAGGCCCAGGCCGAACCCGCCCGACTCCCGTGGGCGGGCGCGATCCACCTTGTAGA
>CATPBF010000115.1 GCA_955652585.1 Candidatus Dormiibacterota bacterium
CCAGGCGCAAGCCTGAAACACTCAAGGTCGCGCAGAAGATAGCTGCGTGACAGCTCTTCAGGACGGCACGCTCCGGCGGGATTGGCCCGCCGGAGCACTTTTTTGAGTGCTGGATAGGAGAAACTGACGCCCGTGGCGCTTTCGCCGGCTGCTGAGAGACAAGCAAGTCGTGGTCGTCCCCGTATCCGCAACCCCTACAGCCGGATGCCCAACTGGCTCTATCCGGCCTTCGTCGTCAGCGGACTCAGCCTGTTCACCGTCTATGCGGTGTTCGTCGTCCTGTTCCAGCGCGAGGGCTATTACGCCCCCTACCTCAGCCCGTTCTACTCCCCTCTGATCAAGGTGGGTCCGATCCCTCCAGGTGTCTGGGTGGTGTGGGCGCCGCTCGCCTTCCGGCTCACCTGCTACTACTACCGCAAGGCCTACTTCCGGAGCTTTTTCGGTCACCCGCGGTCGTGCGCCGTGCCGGAGCGTGCCGGTCGTCGATATCGAGGCGAGACCGTGTTCCCGTGGGTGTTGAACAACTTCCACCGGTTCGCCTTCTACGCCACCGTCGTCCAGGTGGGCTTCTTGTGGTTCGACGCGATCATCGCTTTTGACTTCGGGGGCCGTTTCGGCATCGGCGTGGGAAGCGTCCTCATGCTCGTCAACATCCTTCTGTTGTCTGGCTACACGTTCGGCTGCCACGCCTTCCGTCACCTGGCCGGCGGGGAGCTCGATTGCTTCTCCTGCTCGCTTGCCGCTCGCGCTCGGCACCAGGTTTGGAAGGGCGTCACGGTCCTCAACATCAAGCACGACCGCTGGGCATGGGCAAGCCTCTTCTCGGTCGTGGCGACCGACGTCTACATCCGATTCCTGCTGGCGGGAGTGCTGCACGACCCGCGGTGGGTCCTGTGAGCGGCCCCGCGTATGAGACTGTCGACACCGAGGTGCTCGTCCTGGGTGCCGGAGGCGCTGGGCTACGCGGCGCCATCGCGGCGGCGGAAGCAGGCGCGCGGGTGCTGATCGTATGCAAGTCGCTCCTGGGCAAGGCGCACACGGTTATGGCGGAGGGCGGCGTGGCCGCCGCCATGCACAACGTCGCGTACCAGGACTCGTGGGAGGTGCATTTCGCAGACACGATGAAGGGCGGCAAGCTCATCAACGACTGGCGCATGGCCGAGATCCACGCCAAGGAGTCGCCTGAGCGCGTGCTCGAGCTCGAGCGCTGGGGCGCCGTCTTCGATCGGACCTGGCAGGGTCGCATCCACCAGCGGCCTTTTGGAGCGCACACGTACCCACGACTCGCGCACATCGGTGACCGCACCGGCCTGGAGCTCATCCGCACGCTGCAGGATCGCGCCGTCCACACGGACGGTGTGGACGTGCATATGGAAGTGACGGTGTTCAAGCTGGTGAAGTCCGAAGGACGCATCGCCGGCGCTCTCGCCTACCGGCGTTCGGACGGAGCCTTGATCCTCTACCGCTGTGCCGCGCTGGTGCTCGCCAGCGGCGGGGCCGGCAAGATGTACCGCGTCACCTCCAACTCTTGGGAAAGCACCGGCGACGGGACCGCGCTCGCCTACGACGCCGGCGCCACGCTGCGCGACATGGAGATGGTCCAGTTCCATCCCACGGGCATGGTCTGGCCGGCCGGCGTGCGCGGCATTCTGGTCACCGAGGGCGTTCGCGGCGAAGGCGGTGTGCTGCGCAACAAGGATGGCGAGCGCTTCATGGAGCGATATGACCGCGATCGCATGGAGCTCTCGTCGCGCGACGTAGTTGCCCGCGCCATCAATTCGGAGGTCCTCGCCGGTCGCGGCACGCCTCACGATGGCGCATTCCTCGACATCACGCACCGGAAGCCCGAGTTCATCAAGAGCAAGCTGCCGTCCATGTACGAGCAGTTCTTGAAGCTGGCCAACGTCGACATCACCAAACAACCCATGGAGGTCGCGCCGACCATTCACTATGCGATGGGCGGTGTGCGGGTCGACGCCGAGACCGGCGAGAGCACGGTCCCAGGGCTCTACGCCGCGGGCGAGGTCGCCTCGGGCTTGCACGGTGCCAACCGGTTGGGCGGCAACTCACTGAGCGACCTGCTCGTATTTGGCAAGCGTGCCGGCGATGCCGCGGGCGCCGCCGCGAAATCCAACCAGGGCGCGGCCAACGCCAGGATCGACGATGTTGAGGTCGAGGAAGCCATCGCCGAGCTGCTGGCTCCGCTGGAACGCGCAGCGGGTGAGAACCCGTTCAAGCTCCAGGCGGAGATCCAGGACGTGATGTCGGCTCACGCGCCGATCGTTCGCGACAGTCCAGGGCTCGATGCAGGGCTCCAGAAGATCCTCGAGCTCGGGGCCCGCGCGCGGACGTGCGGCACGGGCGGCTCGAACACGCTTGAGTTCAACCCAGGCTGGCATACGGCCATCGACCTGCGCTCGATGCTTGTCAACGCAGAGGCCCTGCTGCGCTCCGCCCTGGAGAGGAAGGAGAGTCGAGGCGCCCACGCGAGGTCCGACTATCCCAAGACTGACGACGACCTGACCTCCGTCAATTACGTCGTCGAGAAGTCCACTGACGGTATGAAGGTCAGGGCGGAGCCGCGGCCGCCGATGCCCACGTACCTCGCGGAAGCGGTTCAGCGCTCCTACGCACGCTATACGCCGGAGGCGACCGAGTAGGTGGAAATCTCCAATTTCGATCTCAGCATCTGGCGCGGCGACGCCAATGGCGGGGACCTGGTCTCATATCGCGTCCCGGTGCGCGAGGGGATGGTCGTCCTCGACGCCGTGCTGTGGGTACAGGCGAACATGGCATCCGACCTCGCCGTGCGCTGGAATTGCAAAGCGGCCAAGTGCGGGTCGTGCTCGGCCGAGATCCAGGGTTTTCCGCGCCTCATGTGCAAGACGCCGATCACCGAATACGGCAGCCAGGTGACCGTGGGGCCGATGAAGGCGTTTCCGGTCATCAAGGACCTGGTCACTGACGTCAGCTGGAACTACAAAGTGAACAAGGAGATACCACCGTTCACTCCCAGCGAAAAGGACCTGGCCAGCAGCGAGCCGTGGCGGATGCAGCAGCAGGACGTCGAGCGCGTGATGGAGTTTCGCAAGTGCATCGAGTGCTTCCTGTGCCAGGACGTGTGCCACGTGCTGCGAGCCCACGACTTGAAGAGCGCCTTCTACGGTCCCCGCTCCATGGTCCGCATCGCCAGCCTCGAGATGCATCCGAAGGACGTGCTCGACCGCCGCCCGCTCTTGAAGGGAAATGCCGGCATCGGATACTGCAACGTCACCAAATGCTGCACCGAGGTGTGCCCTGAGCACATCCACATCACCGACAACGCGATCATCCCGCTCAAGGAGCGGATGGACGACGAGTACTTCGATCCGATCCGATCTATCGTTCGTCTCTTTCGCCGCAAGGCCGGCAAGCCGACCGCTTAGGCGACGCAAACGCAGGGCCTTCGGCCCGGGCGGATGGGGACTTCCGGCACCTGTCCGCGGTTGACGCCGACCCCGATACTCACCGCATGTTCGTCGAGCACTCCGTTCACATCGGCCGCCCGATCGAAGCGGTCCGGGCTACCCTCGCCGCGGGTCCTCGTGAGTGGTTCCCGCGCTTCGATGGTGACGGTCATGCCGAGGTGGGCCCGCAGGTCGCCGGTATCGGGCTCCGGAAGAAGGTGGCCATTGAAGTCGGCGAACCGGTGACCGTCGGCGATTGGACCGAGGTTCCCATCACATGGCAAGCGACATTCGTCCAGCAGCTATTTCCAGTTATGACCGGAAAGGTCGAGCTCGCATCCGTGGAGCCTCGGATCACGAGGCTGACCGTTTCCGGGATGTACGACGCCCCGCTCGGCCGCCTGGGCAAGCAGCTTGACGAAACCCTCATGCACAGAGCTGCAGAGGCCACCGTCAAGGAGCTCGCCGAGTCGATCGCGAAGCGCCTCGAGATAGGCCTGTCCGATGAGGGTCTTTCGGCCCTGAAGCAAACCACGAACGGGTCCTAACCTGAAGTCGAAGCGAGAAGCCCCAGGGCCGCAAGGTGACACCTGAGATAAGGATGAAATGGCTTGTGCCGACCCGGGCCTCTCGCTTTTGTCTTGCTAATAGGATCCGGGAGTCGTCGTGTGCCGAGCGAGGTA
>CATPBF010000116.1 GCA_955652585.1 Candidatus Dormiibacterota bacterium
AAGGCCGGCGACGCGCAGGATCGGCTGCGTGTAGTCACGCATGAGCTGCTCGATCTCGGCATCGCGAATCATCGGGATGCCGGCATTGCTGCCGGTCTGCGCCGACGCCGGCACGCTTGCCGCCGCGACCGAGGCCGCCGTGATGGCGGACGGCAAGCGCATCGCTCTCACGCCTCACCACGTGGTCATCCTCGAGCTGCGTTCGGGGCTGGACCTCCTCGATCTGGAGACGCCGATGTCAGCCCGCCTGGGCACGTGGAAGTTCGCGTACTGATTCGCCGATCTTCTACACGCCCCTCTCCCTAACCCTCTCCCCTTCGGGGAGAGGGGATTCGCTGGAGTCTTAGGTCCGCTTGAACATGGTCAGCATCTTGATGGCCAGACCCATGTCGCCTTTGATCTTGAGCTTGCCCTGCATGAAGGCTGAGGTGCCGTCCATCTGACCCAGCATGATCTTCACCAGGTCGCCGGCATCCGCCAGAACAGTGAGCTTCGGCGTCTCGGGAGAATCACCCTTGCCGGACTCGGCAGCGCCGTCGTGGACCTTGACCCACCACTTGCCGGCGTGCTCGCCGCTCAGTTCGAACGCGATCGTGGCATTGGTGCTGCCCGCCTTCTCCGGGATCAGGCGAGAGGGAATGGCTTGAAACAGATCGTCGGGTGACAGCTGGACTTCAGACATGCGCTCCTCCTGAACAAATAGCAGCGGCCGTTAGATGCAGTTTAGCCGCGTGGGCGACAATGCCGGGCAGTGCTGCAGACGGGCTTGAGCGAAGTCGCGACCGGGGTGTTCGAGCTTCGCCTACCGATCCCATTCGAGGACGGCCTCGTCAACGTGTTCCTGTTCGCGGACGGCGACGAGGTCGACCTGCTCGACTGCGGAATGAACTCCGACGAGTCGGTGCAAGCGATCCGAGCGGCCGTGGCTCACGTCGGCGCGAAAAGGATCCGCCGGCTCGTCGTGACTCACATCCATCCCGACCACTACGGCGCCGCCGGCACGCTCGCGGGAGACGGCGGGGCCGACCTTTACCTGCACCGACTCGAAGTTCCACTCGTCAACCCGCGGTACGTGGAGCTCGAGCACCTGGTCAAAGAGGTGCATACCTACCTGCTCGTCAATGGCGTGCCCGCGGCCGAGGCGGAGGTGCTCAGCAACTCTCAACGCTCCTTGAGCGACTGGGTGAGCCCGGCCGAGCCGGCGGTACAGCTCGACGGCGCGGAAATGCTGGAGATGGGCCGCAGGCATCTGCGCGTGGAATGGACGCCCGGACACTCGCCGGGACACATTTGCCTCTATGAGAGTGGCGAGAAGCTGCTGTTCGCAGGCGACCACATGCTGCCTGAGCTGTCGCCGAACATCGGCCTCCATCCGCAGAGCACCCCCGACCCGCTGCATGAGTACCTCGACGGGCTGCGGCGCATGGCCGCCTATGAACCGCGACTGATCCTCCCCGCGCACGGTCGCCCTTTCACCGATGCGGCAAGTCGGGTGTCGATCCTCGCCGCTCATCACGCTCGCCGGCTCGAGCAGATCGTCGAGATCGTCTCCACATCGACCGACTCGAATCGGGAACATGAAGAAAAAGGCATGCGCGCGTGGCAGGTGGCGCTCGACCTCTGGGGGCCGCGCAAGCACTTCTACGAAAAGCGGCTTGCCCTCCAGGAGGGACTCGCGCACCTACAGGCGCTCGCGGTCGAAGGCCGTCTGGAGAAGCTGGTCACCCCCGCCGCGGTGCGATGGCGGCCGCCGTCAGCGCAGGCTTGATCCCGAGCGGAAAGAGCTCCGCGGGGTAGCATCCGACGCCGACGACACCGGGTCCGGCATGCGCTCCGACCACCGGCCCGAGCGGCTGGATCATCAACGTGTCGGCGATCGGCTCGAGGTCTCGCGCCACTCGCTCGGCGTCGGCCTGCGCGTCAGCGTGGCCCACGATGAGACAGACGCCCTTGCCGGTGTTGACCTCTCGCGTCAGCTCGACGACGCGGTTCAGTGCTCGATCAAAAGTGCGCACGCGCTCCAGCGGCGTCACGAGCCCGTCGCGAATGCAAAGCACCGGCTTGACCTGCAGCACCGACCCCAGGAGGGCACTGGCGCGACCGATGCGACCTCCGCGTCGCAGGAACTCGAGAGTCGCGACCGAGAAGTACGTCTGCACACGTGGCCTCATCGCCAGAACACGGCTTTCGATGGCCGCCGCGTCGAGTTTCTGCGCAGCGAGGGCCGACGCCACCAGGGCGACCAGGCCCAGAGACATCGAAACCACCTCCGAGTCGATGACATGCACGCGCTTGGGGTCGGTCATGTCCGCGCCCTGGCGCGCTGACGCGTAGGTGCCGCTGAGCTTCTCGGAGATGTGGACCGACACCACAGCGTCGTGGTCCTCGAGCAGCGCGGAGTACGTCTCAGCGAAACGGCCGGGCGACGGCTGTGACGTCGTCGGGTGCGTCGACGCGGATGGGAGCTTGCGGTAGAACTCCTCCGGCGTGATGTCGACGCCGTCGAGCAATGACTTGCCGTCGAAATGAAGAGTCAGCGGCACCACCGATATCGAACGGGCGGCCGCGAGCACGGGCGGCAGGTCGGCTGTGGAGTCGGTCACGATCGCAACGCGCGGCTCGCTCAACTGAAATGGTCCTCTTCCGCGTGCCTGCCCTCCTGGCGATGGAAGAGGCGGCGCTCGAGCGGCCGGATCGCGACGAGAGTTACGAGCACCAGCACCGTGGTGAAGACCCCGATCGTGAAAAACCCAAAGCCGATGACCATGCCCATGGCCGCGACCACCCAGATCGAGGCCGCGGTCGTGAGGCCCCTGACGTCGGTCCCGTGCCTGAGGATGGCGCCTGCGCCGAGAAAGCCGACGCCGGTGACTATCTGCGCGGCTATACGCGTCGGGTCAGTGCGGCCTCCGAACAGCGGCTCGAGCCCGACAGCCGTGAACAGGCACGCGCCGACGCCGACCAGGGCCATCGTGCGGATCCCCGCTGGGTGACCGTGGTATTCACGCTCAGTCCCGATGGCGATGCTGAGGATGAGGGTGACGACGACACGAAGGGCGAAATCCAGATCGCCGCTGAGAGGCAGCGGCGTTAGCCTCGGCCCGGGCGCCCGCCGGGTTCGTCCTTGGCCTTGGGCTCGTCGGGGAGCTCGGGCAGGTCAAGGCTGTTGACGAAGTCGCGGAACACGGCCAGCCGCTCGTCGTCGATGGGGGTGGTGTCCGTCTTGTCTTTGTCGTCGGCCGTCTCGTCAGCCTCGGGGATGATGCCGGCGGCCTCCATGACCTCGGTCGCGACAAAGATCGGGCATTCCATGCGGACGGCCAGAGCGATTGCGTCCGAAGGCCGGGCGTCGAAGTCGAGGTCGCGGCCGTCCTGCTTCACATACAGGCGGGCGTAGAAGACCTGGTCGGCGAGGCGGGTCACGACGATTCGCTTCACGCTGACGCCCAGGTCGCCGAAGGCGGTCGCCATCAGGTCGTGGGTCAGGGGACGCCCCAGCGGGTTGCCTGAGATCTTGGTCGCGATCGCCTGGGCCTCGAAGGATCCGATCCAGATCGGGAGGTACCGGTCCGCCTCCTTCTCCTTCAGGATCACCAGGTGCTGGGCGGTCGGCATGTGGATCCGGATACTGTCGACCGCGACCTCGATGAGGTTTTTCATCCTCGGCCTCATTCTACCTCTGGGGCTTCGGGCTACCCCCCGATTTGAACTCGAATGGCCGGCTGGGCCTCCGTAGAATCCAACGAGTGTCACGACCCCGATGCCGCGAAGATGCCCGGAACTCCGAGGGCGCGACACTCTAGTGGCGAAGGGGAAGCGCGGGCGGCTCGTTTTGATCGACGCCCACAGCCTCATCTACAGGGCGTTCTTCGCCCTGCCGCCGATGAGCACGTCGGACGGGCAGGTGACCAATGCCGTCTACGGCTTCACGTCTATGCTCGCGATCGTACTGGCCTCGCGCCCGGAATTCGCCGCGGCCGCCTTCGACCTGCCCGCGCCCACGTTCCGCTCGAAGGAGTTCGAGGAGTACAAGGCTGGGCGGCGCGCCATGCCGGACGACCTGCGCCCGCAGATCGAGAAGGTGCGCGAGGTGCTGGAGGCGTTCTCGATCCCCATCTACAGCCTCGAGGGCTTCGAGGCCGACGACGTCATCGGAACGCTGGCGCGGATCGCCGAGGAGCGCGGGCACTCGGTGACGATCGTCTCCGGCGACCTCGATTGCCTACAGCTCGTAACCGATTCGGTGGAAGCGCTGGTGCCTCGTCGCGGGATCACAGACACGTTCATGTACGGGCCCGACCAGGTCCGTCAGCGTTACGGTTTCGAGCCCGCGCAGCTAATCGACTTCAAAGCGCTGCGCGGGGACACGTCCGACAACATCCCCGGGGTGCCGGGGGTCGGCGACAAGACCGCCGCCAAGCTGGTGCAGGACTTCGGTTCGGTCGAGGCCATCCTCGAACGGGTCGAGGAGCTGCCCGAGGGCCGGCTCAAGAACAACCTCAAGGAGCACGCCGACAAGGTTCGCCTGGGCAAGCGGATGGTCACGATCGTCCGCGACGTCCCAGTCGAGCTCGACCTCGAGCGCTCTCGCTGGACTCGATACGACTACGACAAGGTGCGCACGGTCTTCGACCGGTTCGAATTTCGCCAGTTGCTGAGCCGGTTCCCGCCGCCGGACCAGGTGCCGGTACAGCCGACCCTCACATTTGAGCCTGCGCCCCGGTCCGACGGGTTGAGGATCGTCGATGACGCTGTCGAGGCTGCGAGCCTGGTGGCCGGCGCCACCAACATAGGAGTGTTCACGTTCACGGAGACCGCCGGTCGCGGTGCGCGGACTTGCGGCGTCGGTGTGGCGACCGGGCGTGACACCTTTTACGTGGCGCGTCAGGACGCGATGGACGCAGTCGCGAGCGAGCTCACCGAAGGCACTCCGATCAGCGGCCACGATACAAAGGAGACAGAGCTAGCGCTGCGCGCGCTTGGCGGCGGCAAGCGCGAATGGGCTTTCAGCACGTTCCTCGCGTCCTATCTTCTCGGCGCCGGCGCGCGCGATCCGCGGCTCGAAGACCTAGCACGAGAGTTCCTCGACATGACGTTGATCAGCACCGAGCAGCTCCTGGGTACAGGGCGGAGCGCTCGCAAGCCTGCCGAGGTCCCGGTCGAAGAGGCCGCCGAGTTCGCCGCGCGACGCGCGGAAGCCATCCTCAGCCTGCGGCCGCGTCTCGAGGCCGAGATGCGGAACCTGGGCGTCGACTATCTGTTCCACGAGATCGAGCTGCCGCTGGCAGGCGTCCTCGCGGACATGGAGTCGGAGGGCGTCGCCATAGACGTCCCCTATATGAAGCAAATGCAGCAAGAAATGGCGGCGCAACTCTTTTCAATTGAAACGGAGGTCGAGCAGGTTGCGGGCCAGAAGTTCAACCTTGCTGCGCCGCAGCAGCTGGCGAAGGTTCTCTTCGAAGACCTCAGGCTCCCGGTCGGGAAGCGGACGAAGACTGGCTACTCCACCGATGCCGACACGCTCGAGGCTCTGCGCGAGAAGCATCCGATCGTCGGCCTGATCCTCGAGCACCGCCAGCTGTCGAAGCTCAAGTCCACGTACGTCGACGCGCTGCCGCAGCTGGTCGATCCACTCAGCGGGCGCGTGCACACCTCATTCGGCCAGGCGAGCACGGCGACCGGTCGCCTCTCTGCATCCAACCCCAACCTCATGAACATCCCCATCCGCACCGAGCTCGGCCAGCGCATCCGGCGCGCATTCAAGGCCAGCCGTCCGGGCCACGTCATGGTCTCCGCGGACTACTCGCAGATCGAGCTGCGCATCGCGGCGCATCTCAGTGGCGACCCCGAGCTGCTGGGCGCCTTCAAGGCCGGCCAAGACATCCACACCGCGACAGCGGCCGCGGTGTTCAAGATCCCCATCGAGTCGGTCGACCCGAACCAGAGGCGCCTCGCGAAGGTGGCCAATTTCGGATCGATCTACGGCCAGGGTGAGTACGGGCTGTCGCAGCAGCTCGGCATCACGGGCGATGTGGCGCGCGAGTTCCTCGCCCAGTACTGGTCGACTTATTCGGTTTTGCGCGAGTACCTCGACAAGGTGCGGCGCCAGGCGCGTGAAGAAGGCTTCGTCGTCAGCGCCACGGGTCGCCGCCGCGCGATTCCCGACTTGCGATCGCCCAACTTTCAGCTCCGCGGCGCAGCCGAACGCATGGCCATCAACTTCCCGATGCAGTCCCTCGCCGCCGACATCATCAAGATCGCGATGGTGCGCCTGCAGCGCGAGATCGAGGCCGACCACATCGAGGGCCGCATGCTGCTGCAAGTGCACGACGAATTGCTCTTCGAGGTTCCAGACAGCGAGGTGGATCGGTTCGCCGAGACGGTGCCGCGCATCATGACCGGCGCGTACGAGCTCGAGACCGGGATCGAGGTGGAGGCGAAGGTGGGGCCGAACTGGGCGGACATGAGAAAGCTCGCTGTGGTCCGCGTCTGATGCTAATTCACGCCCCACTCCCCAACCCTCTCCCCGCAGGGGAGAGGGGTACTGATGCCTGAGCTGCCCGAGGTCGAGACCATCATCGCCGACCTGCGGCCGCACCTGGTCGGCCGCACGATCGTGCGCTGCGAGCTGCGCTTTCCGTCGATCGTCCGGCATCCCGAGCCGGAGACGTTCGTCGACTCGATCACCGGGCTTCGCATCGAGGCGGCCGGCCGGCGCGGAAAGTTCATCCTCATCGCGCTCGGCGCCGGCCGCCTGCTGGTCGTTCACCTGGGCATGAGCGGGCAGCTGCGCCTGGTGGACTCCGCCACCGAAATCGCCAGCCACACGCACGCCATCTTCGACCTCGACGACGGTAAGCAGCTTCGTTATCGCGACCCGCGCAGGTTCGGGCGATTGCTGCTCGGCACCGAGGACGAGCTGCTCCTCTCGGGCACATTTCCCAAGCTCGGACCGGAGCCGATCGATCCCACCTTCGACGCCGAACAGCTCTTCCAACGATTTCGGCGCCGGCGCGCGCCGCTCAAAGCCGTGCTGCTGGACCAGGCGACTGTCGCGGGCGTCGGCAACATCTACGCGGACGAATCGCTGCATCGCGCCCGGCTCCGTCCCGATCGCGCCGCGGGCAGCCTGAGCCGCAAATCGGTGCGCAGGCTTCACGAGTCGCTGCGTGATTCGCTCGAGGTTGCGATTCGCAATCGCGGTTCCTCGGTCGACACTTATCGCGACGCCTGGGGTCAGGTCGGCAACCAGCAGGAATCGTTACTCGTGTACGGCCGCGCGGGCGAACCTTGCTTCACCTGCGGCCGCCCGCTGGCTATGGTGCGACTCGCGGGCCGCACGACCGTCTTTTGCACGCGTTGCCAGCGCTGATCGATTGGCCGCGCTGAGACCGCGCCTGGTCGCCGCCGCCGCGCTCGCCGTCGCCTATGTCGCGTTGACGATGGCGATCGCGGCCGGGATGTTCGAAAACCTGGACAAGCAAGTGCAGCAGGGCATGTCGAGCCTGTGGAGTGAAGCGCTCCATCCCGTGTTCCAGACGATCGCGGAGCTTGGCGGCCTGGAGCTGACCACGCTCCTGATGATCGCGCTGGCGATCTTTCTATTGAGTCGTGGGTTCGGCGCGGATGTCTGGGTGGTGCTCGTGTTCATCGCAGCGCAGGTGCTCGAAGTGCTTTACAAGGCGAACCTCCACCATCCCGGACCGCCGGCGACCGTGGCCCACACCGACGGCCCCAGCATCACAGAGCTCGTAGCCGGCAGCGGCCCGCTCGCGAACAGCTTTCCCAGCGGACACATGGTGCGAGCCGTGATTGCCTACGGATTGATCGCGTTCGTGGTCCAGCGCTTGGCGCCCCGGCCGCTCGCGCGGACGCTCGCGATCCCGATTGCTACCGCGCTCATCGTGCTGCTCGCCTTCGACCGCCTGTATCTCGATGTGCATTGGGAATCGGACGTGCTCGGCGGGCTGCTGCTCGGAGCGATCGGCCTGCTGGCGGGGACGATCTGGCTAGACCGACCCAGGGCAAGCGAGAATTAACGGATGGCCGCAGACAGCCCCGTGATGATCATGGTCACCACCGGAGGCCGCAATGACGCCGAGCGCCTGGGCGAGGGCCTGGTCGTAGAGCACCTCGCCGGGTGCTGCACCGTGATCCCGATGGTGCACTCCTTCTATTTCTGGGACGGCCAGCTCAAGCGGGAACACGAATCGCTCCTGCTCGTGAAGACCGTCGCATCCCGAGCCAAGGCGGTCGAGGAATACGTGCGCAAGAACCACGCCTATGAGCTACCCGAGATCCTCCAGGTGGCCATCGACGACGGCATGCCCAGGTATCTCCAGTGGCTTGCCGATCAGGTCGCCGACCGCCCTCGCTGAGCGCCAACTAAGGGCAGCGGGCCCGTTAAGTCAGCCCTTAGACTCTTCCAGGGTGGCCACGGCAGTCGACGACCGCGGCGGGCGCCGTTCGGGTGGCAAGCGCCGCCAGGGGAAGCGCGCCGCCGGGCCAAAAGGGCGCCGCGTAACCGACTCGGCGGAGAGCCAGAGCCCGCCGGTAGAACCATCTCCGCTCGATGGCATCGACGATCTGCAAGCTCTCGCCACGGCGGTCGCGGTGATGGCCGCTCCCCAGACCGCCGCTCCGGAAGCGGCCGCGCCTCCAATCCTGGATGGGAACGGCCACCAGCCCGCCCTCGAGCCGGCGGTTCTCCTGCCCGAAACCGAGGCGCCGCCCGCGGAGGAGTTCCTCGATCTCCTCGGCCAGGCCGTCGGGCTCCGACTCGACTCGGTGTCGAGAGAGTACGGCCGCGGCGACGAGATGCATGTGAGCGCGCTGAAGAACATCTCCATGCAAATCGGCCCCTGCGAGTTCGTTTCCATCGTCGGCCCATCGGGATGCGGCAAGACCACCCTGCTTTCGCTCATGGGCGGCCTCGACAAACCGACCTCAGGCCACGTCTACGCGGCCGGGCTTCCTGTCGATGAATTGTCGGACGCCGACCTCGCCGACTACCGGCTGCAGCGCGTGAGCACGATCTTCCAGACCTTCAACCTCATCCCATCGATGACGGCCGAGGAGAACGTCGCGCTGCCCCTCACCCTCGCCGGCATCGACCTGGAGGAAAGAAACCAACGCGCCCGACATCTGCTCGACCTCGTTGGCCTCGCCAATCGCGCCCGCACGCGGGTGAACCGGCTGTCCGGTGGCGAGCAGCAGAAGGTGGCGGTGGCAAGGGCCCTGGCGAACAGGCCTGGGCTCATCCTCGCGGACGAGCCCACCGGCAGTCTGGACTCGGCGGCCGGCGAGGTCATTCTCGGCCTGCTCGAGGACCTCAACCGGCGCGGGGCCACCGTCGTTCTCGTCACCCACGACCCAGAAGTGGCCCGCCGCGCGCGGCGGGTGATCCGGATGATCGACGGGCGGGCGCTCGAGGTGGACCAGGGCAAAGAGACGGTCCGCATCCAGGACCCGGTGACTCCGCCGACCCGGCTCGACTGGCGCGACACGCTCAAGGTGGGCATGCGCGCGACAGTCCGGAGACCGCTGCGGACGTCGCTGACGACGACCGGCGTGGCCATCGGCATCGCCGCGATGACGCTCATCGCCGCCCTGGCGGGCGGCCTCCAGGGCGCCCTCGCCTCACCCGCGCTGGCGCGCAGTCAGCTCCACCAGGTGGCGGTCTATCCGACCGGTGACGCCAACGGCTTCAGCGCAGGCACGCTGGCGACCCTGAGCGAGCAGCCGCACGTGCGTGCGGCGTGGGGTCAGGTCGCAATGACCGGCACGTACGCCGTCGAAGGCGCCTCGCCTCAACCGGCGGTTAAGCCGACGGGAGCGCTGGTGTCATTGCCGCCACGAACCTCCTCGCCGGACATGACGCTCATCGCGGGCAGGCTGCCGAGCTCTGATTCTGCGGTCGAGGTGCTGCTCACGGACCGCATCGCGATGGCTCTTGGCTTCAAGAATGCAGCCGCCGCGCTGGGCTCCACGGTCGACTTCAACTCCACCTCGGGCACGCTGGTGGTGTCGGGGCCGCCTGTCAACGCAGTGACGAGCCCGCTGTTCATCTCGCTCCCGGTCGTCGGCGTGGTCTCGAGCCAGTACATGCCCGCCGGAGCATCTGGCGCGCTGGTGCCGTATTCGATCGCCAAGGAATACTGGGCCAAGATGGCTCAATTCAACGGCTGGAAGACGGGCGAGTTCGCCAACATCACGCTGCTCGCCGACTCCGGCGGCGCCGTCGACACCGTGCGCAAGCGCCTCGAGACCCTCGGCTTCCAGCCGCAGACATTTGGGGATGTGTTCCGCGGCTTCGAGGATCTGCTGAGCCGGCTCCGCATCGCCCTGCTTGCGTTGGCGCTGGTCGCCTTGCTGCTCGCCTGCCTCGGGATCGCCAACACGATGTACAGCGCGGTCCTGGAGCGAACCAAGGAAATTGGTGTGCTCAAAGCGCTGGGAGCGCGATCCCGCGACGTGCTGCTGCTGTTTGTGGCTGAGGCGGCTCTGATCGGCCTTGCCGGCGGGATCATCGGCACCCTGGGCGCCGTCGCCTTGGCTCAGATAGGCAACGCGGCCGTCGACCGCCTGGTGCAGAGCGTCGCCGGCACCGGCGTCGACGTTTTCAGAACCGACTTTGGGATCGCCGTGGCCGCCCTCCTGCTGGCGGTCGTCCTCAGCACGGTGAGCGGGCTCCTGCCTTCGATGCGCGCCGCACGCCAGGATCCCAGCCGCGCCCTTCGCTTCGAATAGCTAGATGAGGGCGTCCACGTATCCGCTGGTCGACGCCGACGAGGCGGCGGCGCTGGTCCTTGACCGGACCCCCGTGCTGCCGAAGGAGCGGGTCGCAATAGGCGAGGCGGTGGGCCGCGTCCTGGCCGAGGACTTGAGTGCGCCCTCGGAGCTGCCCGCCTTCTCCACCAGCGCGGTCGACGGATTCGCGGTGCGGGCGGCCGACGCGGGCGGGACGCTGCGCGTGATCGGCGAGTCCGCCGCCGGCCGGCCGTTCGCCGGCGGCGTCGAGCCTGGGACCGCCGCGCGCATCCTGACCGGCGGCGTGCTACCCGCCGGCGCCGACACGGTGGTGATGGTCGAAGACGTGCGCCTCGCCGGCGAGGCGGTCACGGTGCCCAAGGATCTGCGCCCTGGGAGCAACTTCCACCGGCCCGGCGCGGACGTCAAGGCGGGAGAGCTCGTGC
>CATPBF010000117.1 GCA_955652585.1 Candidatus Dormiibacterota bacterium
CCGCGTACGCGATCAACTTCATCGAGGCGACGCGCATCATCAAGGCGACGTGCCCCGGCGTGAAGATCAGCGGCGGCGTCAGCAACCTCTCGTTCTCCTTCCGCGGCAATGACCGGGTGCGCGAGGCTATGCACTCCGCGTTTCTCTACCACGCGATCCAGGCCGGCCTTGACATGGGCATCGTCAACGCCGGCCAGCTCGTCGTTTACGCGGACATCCCCAAGGATCTGCTCGAGCTGGTCGAAGACGTCATCTTCGACCGGCGGCCGGATGCGACCGAGCGCCTGGTGGAGTTCGCGAAGAACGTGTCGGGAGGTGGCACGAAACGGGAGATCGACCTCACCTGGCGGGAGAGCCCCGTCGAAGAGCGGCTCGCTTATGCGGTTCTGCACGGAGAGGTCCAGTTCATCGAGGCCGACACGGAGGAGGCACGTCAGAAATACGCCAAGCCGCTGATGGTCATCGAGGGGCCGCTGATGGACGGCATGAAGGTCGTCGGCGACCTGTTTGGAGCCGGCAAGATGTTCCTGCCTCAGGTGGTCAAGAGCGCGCGGGCGATGAAGCGCGCTGTCGCTTACCTCCAGCCATTCATGGAGGCGGAAAAAGAGGCGTCCGGGAGCCAGCAGGTTCGAGGTCGGCTGGTGCTCGCGACCGTCAAGGGCGACGTCCACGACATCGGCAAGAACATCGTCGGCGTCGTTCTGGGCTGCAACAACTACGAGGTCCACGACCTCGGAGTCATGGTGCCCGCGGAGAAGATCCTCGACACGGCCATCGAGCTGGGCGCCGACGCGGTAGGGCTGTCAGGCCTCATCACGCCGTCGCTCGACGAGATGGTCACCGTCGCCAAGGAGATGACGCGGAGGCAGTTCACCATCCCGCTGCTCATCGGGGGCGCCACGACCTCCAAGCAGCACACGGCCGTGCGAATCGCGCCCGCTTACAGCGGTGCCACGGTGCACGTGCTCGACGCGTCGCGCGTGATCGGCGTGGTCTCGGACCTGTTCGACGACGAGCGCCGGCTGACGTTCGACCGCGACAACCGCGCCCTGCAGGAGAAGCTTCGCGCCCAGCACACGACATCGAAACGGCCGCAACGGACGCTCGCCGAGGTCCGGGCGAAACGCGCCCGACTGGACTTCAGCGATCTCCCAGTGCCTGCATTCACCGGCACACGGGTGGTCGAGCCGAAGCTTTCGGAGCTGCGCGAGTACATCGACTGGACCTTCTTCTTCCACGCGTGGGAGCTCAAGGGCAAGTTCCCCGCGATCCTCGAGAGCCCGGCATATGGCGCGGCTGCTCGCGAGCTGTTCAGCCACGCCGAGGAGCTGCTGGACGAGATCCAGACCAAGCGGTGGCTGCGCGCGAAGGGTGTTTACGGATTCTGGCCGGCGCGCGCCGAGGGCGACGACATCGTTCTCGATGACGGTGTTCGGTTCCCGATGCTGCGGCAGCAGGTCGACCACGGGGACGACAAGCCTTATTACTCCCTGGCCGATTTCGTGGCCCCCGAGGGCGACCACATCGGCGCGTTCGCGGTCACGGCCGGCCTGGGCGTGGATGAGCTGGCGGCGCGATACACCGCCGAGCACGACGATTACCACGCGATCATGGTCAAGGCGCTGGCCGACCGGCTGGCGGAGGCATTCGCGGAGTACCTCCACGAGGTGGTCCGGCGCTCGTGGTACGAGAAGGGGCCGAAGCACTCCCGGGAGGATTTGATCGGCGAGAAGTACCGCGGCATCCGCCCCGCGTTCGGATATCCCGCGTGCCCTGACCATACCGAGAAGCGGACCCTGTTCGACCTGCTGGACGCACCTTCGATTGGCATGGAGCTGACCGAGTCGTTCGCGATGACGCCGACCGCTGCCGTCTCGGGCCTGTACTTCGCCCACCCCGACTCCCGGTACTTCATGGTCGGCAAGGTCGGCCGCGACCAGGTCGACGACTACGCGCGCCGGAAGGGCATGCCGATCGGCGAAGCCCAGCGATGGCTCCGCCCGATCCTGGGCTACGAAGAAGAGTCATAGCCCGCGTCGTCTTCGACCTCGACCCTGGTGTCGACCCCTTCGTCATCGAAACGTTCCGCTGGAGCGTCGGGCCTGGCGTCGGTCCCGTCACGCGGCGGCCGCCCGAACTTCACCGTGGGTGGAATCGCCAGCATGCGTCCGTCATCCGATCGGACCAGCTGCCACTTGCCTTCGTGGACCATCCAGTGATGCCGGTGGCAGAGCAAGATCAAGTTGTCGAGATCGGTCGTGCCTCCGTGGACCCAGTGCACGACGTGATGCGCGGCGGTCCACGAAGCCGGCCGGTCGCAGCCCGGCCATCGGCACGATCCATCGCGGGCGTTGAGGGCGCGACGAGCCGGTCCTGACACCACCCGCTTTGCACGTCCGACATCAATCACGCTCGACTCCGAGTCGAGCAGGACGCGCGTCACATTGCAGTCGCACGCCAAACGCTCGACGATCTTGGCCGAGATCGGCAGCGAGAACTCCATGTCCGCCGCCGCCGCGCCGGCCAGCCCGAGCAGCGTCTCGACTGAGGTCGTGACCTGGAGGCTGGCTCGCTGCGGTCCGCCTGACGCCAGCTCGACCAGCGCGTCCGCAAGCCGTTGCTCGCGTTGACGGCGGTCGTGGTCGCCTGACCGGCGGGCGAGCGGCTCGAGCGCCGCGCGCAGCGCGGCGCCGCCGAACGCGTCGAGGACACCGCTCAACACCATCGAGCCGTCGATCCACGTGCTGAGTGACAGTCGCCGCTCGTGGACCTGGTCAGCCTCTTCGGCCGCATATTCGTCGGGGTCCGCAGCATGCCTGGCGTGCCGGCAGAAGAAGTGAAACTTGCCGGGCGAGTTCTCGCGCGCGAACTCGATCAGCGGCCTTTCATCAAAACGGTCCTTGAGCGCCTCGGCCGTCCTGGCCATCACAGTCACGTGCGCGAGGCCGATTTCTCCTCCAGCCAGCGCCTCGACGCTTCTCGGCATCCGGTTCATGGTCTTTCCAACCGCGACCCGGTCGGCCGCGGCGCCGCTCGTCATATGGCAGTTGAAGCGGATCCAGTCGATGGCAGTGACAAAGCCCAGCTCGTCGTATTCGTCCGTGGCCGCAAAGCGGGCCGCATCCTCAGAGAAGGAGAGCTCCATCAGGTCGATGGCTTTGCGCTTGCGGATCATCCGCTCCCGCAGCTCCTCTCCCGAGACTTCCGCCCCGACGGCAGCCTGGTCCATGAGACGAGGTTACGAACATTCGTTCGACTTGTGCACCCAGCCTGTTAAGACGGAAACCAGGTCACCGCCGAGGATCTCTCCGGGGTTAGCTGAGGTCCATCATCACGCTCTTGACCTCGGTATACAGGTCAAGAGCATTCGGGCCGAGCTCGCGCGCCCACCCGCTCTGTTTGTAGCCGCCCCACGGCGCGGCCGGATCAGTTGGGCCATAGCAGTTAACCCACACAACGCCCGCCTTCAGCGCGTGCGCGACGCGATGAGCGCGCTTCACGTCATTCGTCCACACGCCCGCCGCCAGCCCGTAAACGCTGTCATTGGCCTTGGCGATGAGGTCGTCCTCGTCGTCGAACGGGATGGCGGCGAGCACTGGACCGAAGATCTCCTCGCGCGCGATCTTCATCGCCCCGTCGACCTGGGCGAAAACAGTCGGCTGGACGAAGTAACCGCGCGCGAGCGCCCCGCCTACGCGCTCTCCGCCCGCGGTCAGCGTCGCGCCTTCCTTCTTCCCGGAGTCGATGTAGCCGAGCACGCGCTTCATCTGCTCCTCGGAGACCAATGGCCCCATCTGCGTCATCGGATCGATGCCCGGTCCCAACACCAACTCATTCGCAGTCGAAGCAAGACTGCCGAGCATCTGGTCGTACACCTTCTCTTGTACGTAGAGGCGCGACCCAGCAGTGCAGACCTCACCTTGGTTGAAGAAGATGCCGAGATGAGCGCTGGAGGCGGCGCGGTCCAGGTCTGCGTCGCTGAAAACGATGTTGGGCGACTTGCCGCCAAGCTCTAACGAGACCCGCTTCAAGTTGCCAACCGAGGCTTTGACAATCAACTTGCCCACCTCGGTCGAGCCGGTGAATGCGATCTTGTCGACGTCCGCATGCTCGGCCAGCGCAGCACCCGCCGTCTCGCCGAAACCGGTGATCACATTGAACACACCCGGTGGGACCTCCGCTTGCTGGAGGACCTCGGCCAGGAGCAGCGCTGACAGCGGCGTCTGCTCTGCGGGCTTCAGGATGACCGAGTTGCCGCAGGCCAGCGCCGGCGCAACCTTCCAGGCCGCCATCATGAGCGGGAAGTTCCAGGGGATGATCTGCGCGACCACGCCAACCGGCTCGCGCAACGTGTAGTTCAGATAGCGGCCGGGGAACGAGATCGGAGTGGTGACGCCCCCTAGCTTTGTGACCCAGCCGGCGTAATAGCGAAACGTGGCGGCCGAAACGGGAACGTCGAAAAAGAACATCTCGTTGATGGGCTTGCCGTTGTCGAGGCTGTCGAGCTCGGCGAACTCCGCAGCCCGTTCCTCGATGATGTCCCCGACCTTCCAAAGGATGCGAGCCCGCTCCGCTGGGGGCAGGTCCCGCCAGGATCCTGACTCGAAGCTGGCCCGGGCAGCTTTGACGGCGCGGTCGACGTCCTCACGGTCGCCCTCGGCCACGTGCGCCAAGACCTCGCCGTTGGAAGGATCGAGGGTGGCGAAGGTCTTGCCGGAGGCTGCCTCGACCCAGCGACCGCCGATGAAGAGCTTTTTGGGGCTGCTCCTCAGGAATGGGGCGACGGCGAGACTCTCTGCGACCGCCATGCCAGCATCCTACGCCGCTACGGACTAGAGCTCCTCCAGGTTCTCAACGATCGCCTCTTGAGTGGTGCGGGCGATCACGACCACCGCCTCCTCATCGGAGTGGGCGTTGGACTCGATGTGATGGACGAACGGAGGAATGTAGATATAGTCGCCGGGCTTCGTCCGCAGTCGCACCTCGTGCCCGTCCTCCGAATAGATGAACTCGGGGCTGCCCGCGACGATGTAGATGCCCGTCTCGCTCTTGCCGTGGTGATGCGGTCCGGAAGCCACACCCGGCGCAACGCGCGTTTCCCCCATCCAGATCGCGCGGCTGCCCACAGTGTCACCGGACAGCGCCGCCGTCCGGGACATCCCTGGAGTCTGCGCCGTAGCAGGCGTGCACGCCTCCGCGGGCACGTGATGGAGCTTGCCGGCCGTGCCTCTCGTCATCCGGGCGAATGGTAGCTTGGCCGGTACATGCTTGACCGTGCAGGGCGTTGGGGGATCCTGCCCTCCTATCACGGCTGGCAGGGTGATCTGGTCGAGACGCGTGGCGCGACCATCGACGCCCTCCTCGCCGCCATGGGCGCCTCGCAAGATAGGCCGCCGCGCGTCCGACGCCTCAAGCTCCAGGACGAGCCTTGCGCCCCCGCGCCGGACCGCACCTGGGGCTGGGCGATCCAGCTCTATGCACTTCGGTCGCAAGCAAGTTGGGGCATCGGAGACCTGGCCGATCTCCGGCGCTTCGGACGCTGGTCTCGCCGGCACGGTGCCTCAGTGATCCTCCTCAACCCGCTGGGAGCGCAAACGCCAACCGTTCCCTATGAGCCCTCGCCGTACTACGCGTCGTCACGACGCTTTCGAAACACCCTCTACCTGCGCATCGAGGAGGTCGAGGGTGCAGAGCGATGCGCGGCGGAGCTCGAGCCGCTACATAAGGCGGCGGCAGAGCTGAATCAACAACGCCTGATCGACTACGACCAGGTCTTTCAGCTCAAGTCGAAGGCACTGGATTGCATCTTCCAGGCCGCCCCCAAGCCGCAGGGTCTCGACGCATGGGTCCGCCGGCAGGGCCGAGCCCTGCATGACTTCGCCACCTTCAACGCACTGGCCGAGGTGCATGGACCCGCGTGGCGAAGCTGGCCCGCCTACCTTCGCCATCCGCGCAATGACGGGATCGAGCCCAGCCGCCGAAGGCTCGCCGACCGCATCGCTTTTCACGAATGGCAGCAGTTCCACATTGATCGCCAGCTCGCCCGGGCTGGGCGCGAGATCGGGCTCATCACCGACGTACCGGTCGGCTTCGCCGCGGACGGGTTTGACGCCTGGCGATGGCAGGATCTGCTGGCGCCGGAAATGCGCGTGGGCGCGCCACCGGATGAGTTTTTTCGCGACGGCCAGGACTGGGGGCTGCCTGCATTCAACCCGTGGCTGCTGAGTGGCGCGCACTGGGAGCCGTTCGTGGACGCGATCCGCGGCGCCGCCGCCCACGCCGCGGGCGTGCGGCTGGACCACGTCATGGGACTGTTCCGGCTGTTCTGGATCCCCACCGGCATGGTCGCGGCCGAGGGAGCCTACGTGCGCTATCCCGCAGCGCCGTTGCTGTCGCTGCTCGCCAACGAGAGCCGACGCGCCCGCGCATTCGTGGTCGGAGAAGACCTCGGCTTGGTGCCGCCGAGGGTGCGCGAGCACCTGCGCCGGCGAGGATCGCTGTCCTATCGCTTGCTGTGGTTCGAAGGTTCGGATCCTGCGCGCTGGCCGCGCGACGCGATTGCCGCCGTCGGGACTCATGACCTGCCCACGGTGGCCGGCATCTGGACGCTCCGCGAGCCCGAACACCGGCTCCACCACCTGCGCGACAAGCTGGTGAGCATCACGCACCTTCCCGATACCAGCCCGACGGTTGACGTGGCGGTGGCGGCCTACACGGAGCTTGCACGCGGGCGCCCGCGAATCGTTCTCGCTTCGCTCGAGGACGCCCTCGGTGTCATCGAACGGCCCAACGTCCCGGGCACGACGACCGAGTTTCCGAACTGGCGGCTCGCGCTGCCGAGCCCTCTCGAGGACATCGAGAATGCAGACGGTGTGAACCGAATTGCCGGTGTGATGAAGGCCACTGGCCGGTCGGATAACCTCTCGCAGGCATGAGCGCCCGTTTTGTCGCCACCGTCGGCAATGGCCGGCTCCTCGCGAGGATCGGCGCCGATGGCAGCCTGATCGGCCTCTGCGCTCCTCACCTC
>CATPBF010000118.1 GCA_955652585.1 Candidatus Dormiibacterota bacterium
AAGTAGATGGGGTCGGGCGCGTGCATCTGTGGCGTCGCGGCGAACTCACAGTCGCGTCGGTGCGGCGCGTGCTGGATACCGCGGCCGGCGTGTTTCGGACTGGCGTGGGGCTCGGGCGTGGGTTGCGCATACTTCGGTCGGGCGCGACGTCGGAGGCAGCTTCGGACGCCGCCGATGTGGCCTCGATGATCTGCTCAGCCGCGCTCGCGAGGCCGGTTAGCCTCGGTGCCCACCAAAGGCTGGACCAGCCGGCGCCGATCGCTGTCTAGTGATGTGTCTGGGACTTGGCGAGTGTTTTCCCGGACGCATCACTGACGTTTGAGGGCCCGGTAGGTCGTCACCTCGCCGGCGATCGCGATGGCCGACGCCACCACGAACGCGATCACTCCCAGCACCATGAGGCCGGTTCCTATCAAAGCCGACCAGCCGGCGACGCCCAGCCCGACAGCGAATACGCCGATGGCGATGACGAGCGCGGCGTAGGTCTGGAAGCCGTGGCGGGAGGCGGCGAAGCCCGGCGCCAGCTCACCCAGTGACTGCGATGTGACGTGGCGAATGACCAAATCGCCGGCGCCGCCCACGTTAAGAAGAAGGACGAGGCCCGCCACGCACAGGAGCACACCGATCGCCAGCACCATCGCTTGCGGCGAATGTTCCCACGTCGGGTCCCCTGTCTCGCCCCATTAGTGGTGCGTCCGGGAAAACGATCCCCAATGCATCGGCCTAGTCGGCCGGGCTGCGCTGAAGCCTACGTCGCCTCCTGCGCGCGTTCGGTCACGCATCTACGTGATGCGCTCCCTCACGTGCTCGTCGGCTCCTTGGCTCCGGCCGCCGAGGCCGCGCCTTGTCGATCTATTCCCAGACACACCACTAGCATTTGAGGGTGCCCACGGTCACGCAGGCGCACGTGCGCAACTTCTGCATCATCGCCCACATCGATCACGGGAAATCGACACTGGCCGACCGTCTGCTCGAGTTCACGGGCTCGATCAGCCAGCGCGACATGCAGGACCAGGTCCTCGACACGATGGACCTGGAGCGCGAGCGCGGCATCACCATCAAGCTGCAGGCCGTCCGCATGACGTACCCCGCCCGGGACGGCCAGAGCTACGAGCTCAACCTCATCGACACCCCTGGCCACGTCGACTTCGCCTACGAGGTGTCGCGCTCGCTCGCGGCGTGTGAGGGCGCGATCCTTGTCGTCGACGCGGCGCAGGGCATCGAGGCGCAGACGCTCGCCAACCTTTACCAGGCCGTGGAGGCGGGGCTGACGATCGTCCCGGTGGTCAACAAGATCGACCTCGACGCCGCGCAGCCGGAGCTCGTGGCCGAGGAAATCTCGGACGTCACCGGAATCCCTCGCGAGGACGTGATCTTCGCCTCTGCCAAACAGGGGATCGGAACGCAGGACATCCTCGAGGCCGTCATTGCGAAGGTGCCGCCGCCCCGTGGCGATCCCTCCGCCCCGCTGCGAGCGCTGATCTTCGACTCGCACTACGACTCTTACCGCGGCGTCATCACGTACGTCCGCCTGGTGGATGGCGAGATCAAGCCGCGCACCAAGATCCGGATGATGAACACGGGGAAGGTCCACGAGGTGGACGAGGTGGGGTGGTTCGCGCCGCGGCCGCGCCCTGCCGAGAAGCTGACCGCCGGTGAGGTTGGTTACGTGATCGCGGCGGTCAAGAACGTGATCGACGCCCGTGTCGGCGACACCATCACGACCTCCGAAGGTGGAGCCTCGAGCCCCCTGCCCGGCTACCGCCAGGTCAAGCCGATGGTGTTCGCTGGGCTGTTTCCTACTGACTCAGATAAGTTCGCAGACCTGAAGGAGGCGCTCGAGAAGCTGCAGCTCAACGACGGAGCCCTGTCCTTCGAACCGGAGAATTCGGCGGCGCTCGGGTTCGGGTTTCGTTGTGGGTTCCTGGGCCTGCTCCATCTCGAGATCGTGCAGGAGCGGCTCGAACGCGAATTCGAGCTCGACCTGATCACCACGGCGCCGACCGTCGAGTACAAGGTCACCTTGAAGCGAGGCAGCACCATCGACGTCGACAACCCCGCTCTCCTTCCCGACCCCACCGCGATCGAGTCCATCGCCGAGCCCTTCGTGAAGCTTTCGATCATCGTCCCCTCCACCTACGTGGGGCCGATGATGGAGCTCTGTCAGGACCGCCGCGGCATGTTCAAGAAGCTGGAGCACCGGCCGGGTGACCGTGTCGTCCTCGAGTATGAAATCCCGTTGGGCGAGATCATCCATGACTTCTACGACCAGTTGAAGTCGCGCTCGAAGGGTTATGCCTCGATGGACTACGAGGTGATCGGGTTCCGCGAGGGCGACCTGGTCAAGCTCGACGTGCTCGTCGCCGGCGAACCGGTGGACGCTCTTTCCCTGATCACGCACCGCAGCAAGGCGCAGTCCCAGGGTCGGAAGCTGGTCGAGAAGCTGAAGTCGATCATCCCTCGCCAGCTGTACGAGGTCCCAATCCAGGCGGCCATCGGCGGTAAGGTAGTCGCTCGCGAGACCATCTCGGCGATGCGAAAGGACGTCCTGGCCAAGTGTTATGGGGGCGACGTGACGCGAAAGCGCAAGTTGCTCGAAAAGCAAAAGGAAGGCAAGCGAAGAATGAAGCGGGTGGGGTCCATCGAGATTCCGCAGGAAGCGTTCATGGCGGTGCTGAAGCTTGACTAGAGCATGGCGCTTCATCGCAGTGATGGCGCTGGTGGCCACCGTTGTGACGTCCTGCACACGTACTGGTTCGTCAGCTGCGAACGGCCGGCCGGCGGACTTTGGCGCCGCCGTCCCGAGCCTCGCGGATATGCGCCAGGTCCTCGGGGACAACAACTGGTGGCCGCTGCCGCCTTCATTCAGAGTGCCCCCGCTGGACTTCGACCGGGTTCCGGCCCTCGTCAAGTTCGAGGTCGACCAGGGCTACTT
>CATPBF010000119.1 GCA_955652585.1 Candidatus Dormiibacterota bacterium
GGCGCGGCTCGACTCCGGGACTGGATCGTCCGGGTGGACAAGGATCGTGCGCATCCCGAGGGCGAGCGCGGGGAGGATGTCGTTTTCTTCCCGGTTCCCGATCACGACGCAGCGACCGGGCTCAGCGCCCGAGGCCCGTATGGCCATCTCGAAAACGGCCGGATGTGGTTTGAGGCGGCCGGCGTCGTTCGACGTGACGATGGCGTCGACGTGGTCCGCCATGCCCAGCAGGCGGAAGTCCTCCCAGTAGCTTTGGGCGTCGCGCCAGTAGGTATTGCTTGCGATGACCGTGCGCAGGCCGAGCGCGTGCGCCTCGGCGAGCAGCTCGACCGCGCCGGGCAGCGGGCGCAGCCTATCGTGGACGGGGAGCGCCATCGCGCGGCGAACGCGACCCACTGTTTCGGGGTCGGTGGCGATCGACTGGCGCATGAGGCAACCCGTCACGAGGTTGACGGCATCGATGGGGACTTCCACCTCGGTCGTGACCGCTCGCGCTTCGTCACCGAACCGGCTGCTTTCGATGAGGTCGAGGACCAGCGCTTCGACGGTCGCAGGGGCGAGCCCGGGGAGCGCGCGGGCCAGTCTTTCGCGCCGGCCGTCGGCGTCGGTGGCCCGAAACGGCCAGGAGTTGGGCCACAGCGTACCGCCGACGTCGATGAGGGCGGCGTCCAATGTTCTCCCTCTCCCCTTCGGGGAGAGGGGTTGGGAGAGGGGCGTGAATTCAGGCATGCCTTCGGCGGGTCTTATCATCGCCTCAATGCTCAGATGGCTTACGGCCGGCGAATCCCACGGTCCGCAGCTGACAGTCGTGATCGAAGGTCTTCCTGCCGGGCTTGCGATCTCCGAGGACGACCTGCGTCGCGACCTCGCCCGCCGGCAGGGCGGCCACGGCCGCGGCGGGCGCCAGAAGATCGAGACCGACTTCGCGCGCATCGTCAGCGGCGTGCGAGGCGGTTTCACCATCGGCAGCCCCGTCACGTTGGTGCTCGAGAACAAGGACCACGTCAACTGGACCGCCGAGATGACCGCCTCGACGGAGGGTTTCGCGCCCAAGCCGGTGACCAGGCTGCGGCCGGGGCACGCCGACCTGGCCGGCGCGCTCAAGTACGGCCATACGGACGTGCGCAATGTCCTGGAACGCTCCTCCGCGCGCGAGACGGCGACCCGGGTGGCCGCCGGCGGGGTGGCGCGCAAGCTGCTCGGCCATTTCGGGGTCGAGATCCTGAGCTTCACCCAGTCGATCGGCCGCACCGATATCGGCTTCGACGGCGTCGATCCGGACACGGTCACCGTCGAGGACATCGAAGCGTCGCCGGTGCGGTGCCCGGACCCCGAGGCTTCGCGTCGCATGGTCGCCGACATCGACGAGGTGGGCGAGAGGGGCGACACGCTGGGTGGAACGTTCCGGATCATCGCCCGAGGCGTGCCGCTGGGGCTCGGCAGCTACGTGCACTGGGACCGCAAGCTGGACGGCCGCCTGGCCCAGGCGGTGCTGTCGATCAACGCCATCAAGGGGGTGGAGTTCGGCGCCGGCTTCGAGGGCTCGGCGCGGCCGGGCTCGGAGTTTCACGACCAGATCGACTACGAGGGTGGCAAGTTCCGCCACCTGACCAACCGCGCCGGAGGCCTCACGGGCGGCGTCACCAATGGCGAGCCGATCGACCTGCGCGTCGCCATCAAGCCCATATCGACCATGAAGAAGCCGATGCAGTCGATCGACCTCAAGACCAAGGAGAAGGTCGAGGCTCACTACGAGCGGAGCGATGTGTGCGTGGTGCCCGCGGCGGGCGTGATCGGCGAGGCGGTCGTGGCGTTGACGCTCGCTGACGCTTTTTTGGAGAAGTTTGGCGGGGACTCGATGGCAGAGCTGGAACGAAACTACCGCTCGTACATGGAGTCGATAGCCGGTTAGCGGTCCGCTGAAGCTGCTGTCGATGGCCGAGGCCATCACGCGCTTCGTTCCAGACGGCGCGATTGTCGCGATCGGGACGTCGCTGGAACCACTGATCCCCTTCGCGGCGGGCCACGAGATGATCCGGCAGCAGCGGCGAGACCTCGAGCTGGTCGGACCGATCTCGGACGCGCTGTTCGACCAGCTGATCGGCGCCGGATGCGTGCGGCGAGTCACGGCCGCGTGGGTGGGCAACGTGTCGGAGGGCCTTGGCCACTGCTACCGGCGCGCCTGCGAACAGGGAATCCCGCGCGCCCTCGAGGTGCACGACCACTCCAACTTCTCCATCTCGCTCGCGCTGTGGGCGGCGGCCTGGAACGTTCCGAGCCTTCCGATCCGGACCCTGCTGGGGAGCGACATCCTTCATACGAACCCCAACCTGTCGATGGGCTTCGGCCTCGTCCACGTCGGAGCCGTGCGACCAGACGTGGCCGTCGTCCACGTGCAGAGGGCCGACGCGATGGGCCGCGCGCACGCCTGGGGCCCGCTGGGAATCACCGAGGAGGCGGGGCTCGCGGCGGACAAAGTGATCGTGACCTGCGAGGAGCTCGTCGACGCCGACGTCACCCTGAGCGACCCGAACCGGATCCTGTTTCCAGAGACGAAGGTGGTCGCGGTCGTCCACGAGCCTGGCGGCGCGCACCCGTCGCCCGTGCAGGGACATTTCAAACGCGACCACGCGTTCTATCGCGACTACGCGGAGCAATCGCGCACGCCGGAGGGCTTCGCGGCCTGGCTGAAGAGCTGGGTCCTCGACGTGCCGGATCGGGCCGCATATCTCACACGCGTGGATGCGGAGAAATTGCGGATCCATCACCACCAGTTCTCTGCACCGGCGGACTACGGCGATGAGTGACGCACACACCCCGCAGGAGCTGATGGTGGCCGTGGCGTCACGCGAGATCCGCGATGGCGACCTCGTTTTCGTGGGGATGCGGCTGCCGGTCCTCGCTTACGCCGTCGCGCGCAACGCGCACGCTCCAAACGCCCGAGGCCTTTTCGAAGTCGGCCTCATCCGCGACCAGCCCGCGGCGGGCTTCCTCGGCACGATGGGCGATCCACCGAATGTAGCC
>CATPBF010000120.1 GCA_955652585.1 Candidatus Dormiibacterota bacterium
ATTACCCAGAACATGGCAAGGACAACCGCCACCCAGGCTCCGAGATTACCGCCGGGGACGGTATACGGCCTGTTGACATTCGGATATTTACTGCGGAGGGTCAACAGGGCCGGGAAGATGAGGATGTAGGAGAAGGTGGTCGTCGATATGACCAGACCGAGGACTACCTTGAAGAACGCGCCCAGGTTGCCGCTGGTAAGCGTGAAGGCCAGGAACAAGAACACCGTGGCGATCACGCCAGAAAGGATATTGACCACGATCGGCGTCCCGAAACGGGATGAGAAGTAGCCGAGCCCTTTTGGTCCTGAGCCTTCAATTGCAGCGATGGCCATCAGGCGATCAGAGCCCATCAACCATGTCGTACCGCTCGACAGCAGAACGAAAACAAAGGACGCACCGACGATGATGTTGAAGAAGCTGGCGGCCCCACCAAGCGCGCCGCTCACCGCCGCCTGGTAGCCAGACACGAAGCCGGAGACCCCGCTGAGCTGCTTCGAGGACAGAATCAGGATCACTCCAATGATCGGGATCGCGTAGCCGACGGCTGAGAGCAGCCCGGCGCTAATCACGGCGCGCGGTACATCGCGCTGCGGGTTGTCCATCTCCTCGCTGGCATTGGTCTGGAGCTCGAAGCCAACCCATTGGAAGGTGAGCACGCCGATCACGCCGACGAAGACAGTGATATCGGCAGTGGGGAGGAAACCAGACAAGCTGCCCTGGAACCCATGCTGTATGCCTGAAACGATCACCAGGACGGCGAAGAAAGCCAGCAAGGCCAGCCTCAAGATGGCGCCCAGGTTAGGGACCCACTTCATGTACCGCAGCGACAGGATGTTCATCATCACGGCTATCCAGATGAAGAGCCCTCCGACTAAGATCTCTCCCCCGAGGTTGCCGCTGATCTTCGTACCCCACAACGCGTCCATGGCAGCGATAGCGGTCGCAGCCAGGGTGCCTCCCAGCCAGATCGGGTTGGAGAGCCAGTAGAGGACGCCAACCACCGCGCCTGTGAAGTGGCCGTAGGCCATCCGCACCCAGTCGTACGTCGCTCCTTCGGTTGGAAACGTACTGCCCAGCTCGGCCGTGATCAGCCCGTACGGGATCAGGAAGGTGGCTGCCGAGATTATCAGCCAGAACACGGTCTGGGCGCCGTACGAAGACGACTGGCCGATGGTGTCCAGGGCCACGATCGCGCAGACGGTGAAGAAGATCATGTCGAAACGGAAGAGCGACTTCTTGAGCTTGCGTTTCTCAGCGACAAGCTCGGCTACGGCGGCGGCTTCCCCCATACCAGACCCTCCCCGAAGTTAAACAACGATGAAATCGCGACAATTAGAGGGCCAGGGGCAATCGCTGTCAAGCTGGGCCCGGTTTGGAAGGGAGCAATCGATGAGCACGCCCACCGCGCGTCAAGTTTCGACAGCCCGCGTCAAAGAGCTGATCGCGCGAGAAGAGGGACGGTTCCGGCAGGCGCGCCCCCGCTCGCACGAGCTCTGGAACGAGGCCCGCGAAGTCATGCCGAGGGGCGTTCCGTCGTCGTTTCAGGATGCCGCCCCCCAGCGGGTGTTCGTGGAGCGAGGCAAGGGCAGCCGCGTCTGGGACGTGGACGGCAATGAGTACGTCGACTTCCACAACGGCTTCGGCGTGATGGTCGTAGGGCACGCCCACCCCAAGATCGTGGAAGCCGTCAGCCGGCGCATCGCCCAGGGCTCCCACTTCGCCCAGCCCGTGGTCGAGGTAGCCCAGGTGGCCCGCGAACTCTCGCGCCGGTTCCACCATCCAAAGTGGCGATTCACCAACTCCGGAACGGAATCGACACTTGATGCCGTCCACATCGCCCGGGGCTTCACAGGCCGCCAGCGCCTGATCAAGATGGAGTCCTCCTATCACGGCCACCACGACGCGCTGATGGTTTCTGTCGAGCCCCCGCCCGACCGGATGGGCCCGCCCGACGCGCCCGCGGCGGTACCGCAGAGCGAAGGCATCCCGGCCGCGATCGTCGAGCTCACGACGGTCGTTCCCTTCAACGACCTCCAGGCGCTCGAGCGCGCCTTTGCGCGCTACCCGGACGAAGTCGCTGCGGTGATCGTCGAGCCCGTGATGATGAACATCGGCATCGTGCTGCCAGACCAAGGCTACCTGGCCGGTTTGCGCGACATTGCCCATCGGCACGGCGCGCTGCTCATCTTCGACGAGGTGAAGACTGGCGCCACCATCGCCGCCGGCGGCGCCACCGAGAGGTTCGGCGTCACCGCCGATATCGTCGCGCTCGCCAAAGCGATCGGCGGCGGCCTCCCGTGCGGAGCGGTCGGCGGCCGGGCCGACGTGATGGGGGTCATCGAGGAGAACCGCGTCGTGCAGTCGGGCACCTTCAACGGCAATCCGCTCACGATGGCGGCGTCGAAGGTCACCCTGCTCGAGATCCTCGACCCGTCGGCCTATGCGCATTTCGACGCTCTCGCCGAAACGCTTCAGGGGGGCCTGGATGGCGTGATTGCAGACCAAGAGCTGCCCTTCCACGTCATCACCCTCGGGGCGCGAGGCGGCATCACCTATCGCGCCCAGCGGGTGCGCAACTACCGTGACTACCTCGAGATCGACAAGTCGTTCGCATACTTGAGCTGGCTTTATCAATGCAACCGGGGGGTGCTGATGGCGCCCGGCGCCGAGGAGAACTGGACTCTGTCGGTCCAGCACTCCGTCGACGACGTTCAGCGCTACGTGGACAATTTCGCCGAGATGGCGCGCGACCTCCGCTCGTAATCAAATTTCTGCGATGAGGGCAATCGTCTTCGGGCTAGTGCTCATGGCGGCCGTGAGCGTGATCGTGCTTTCCATCCGGCCGGGCGGGCTGCGCCGGCAACTCCGGTTGGCGGCGCGCCGGCTCCGGCTGGTCCTCGTCCTCGGCGGCGTCTATCTCATCCTGTCGACCGTGATCCGGGTGTTCTTTCCAGACGGTTGGGTATCCGACTACGGGCCGCCTGTGATGGCGCTCGTGCTCGCAGGCGCGTTTCTCGTGCTGGCACAGGACCCCGCGATGCCACCGCAAACGAAGCATTGAGCGATCGCGATCCCGACTCGTTGACGGTTGGCGACGTGCAGGAGGCGCGCAAGCGCCTCGTGGGAATCCTGCCACGCACACCGATGATCCGATTGGAGGACGGCGGCACCGGCGAGCTCTACCTGAAGCTGGAGAGCCTGCAACCTGTCCGCTCGTTCAAGGTGCGAGGCGCCGCGAATGCGATCGCGATGCTCGATGCCGCGACGCTTGCGGCGGGTGTGTACACCTCAAGTGCTGGGAACATGGCCCAGGGACTGGCGTGGAACGCCCGACGGCTCGGCATCAGGTGCACCGCGATCGTCCCTGACGGCGCCCCGCGCGTGAAGCTGGAAGCCATCGAGCGCCTTGGCGCTCAGACGATCTCACTGCCCTACGACGAATGGTGGAACGTGATGGCGACCCATCGCTACGCTCCGCTCGAGCCCGCCCATTTCATCCACCCCTCGAGCGATGTTGACGTCATGGCCGGCAACGGCACAATCGGCCTGGAGATCCTCGAGGACCTCCCTGACGTGAATACGGTGCTTGTTCCCTTTGGCGGCGGCGGTCTGAGCTGCGGCATCGCGACGGCGGTGCGGAGCCTTCGCCCAGAGGTCAGGGTGTATGGCTGCGAGGTGGACACGGCAGCGCCTCTTGCCGCTGCGCTGACGGCGGGCGGCCCAGTGCCATGTCTGCGCACCGCGACGTTCGTAGATGGGATCGGCGGCCCGGCGCTGCTGCCCGAGATGTGGCCGCCCGCATCGCGCCTCCTGGCGGGATCGCTGGTGGTC